>NZ_JASJFB010000192.1:0-6373 GCF_030065455.1 Microcystis sp. M53602_WE12
ACTCAATTGTCTATCTTTTGGTATTAACCTATTTGTGCCTTAAGTCCTTTCCTGTATGAATTTCAGCTACTTTTGAGCGTAGTTGCTCTCATCGAATTTTATTTTAAGTTAATTATTTGCATAACAATTCCCGAAGAGCCGGTAATCATTAGAGGCGATATTGATAGCGATGTGTGAGATTATTCTTGAGATAATATAAGGTCGATGTCTGATAACTGATAATTGATCGCTGAATTTAACTTCTTAAAGAAACTTGGAACTGTTTAACTAAAGCTTCTCGCACTTTTGTCATTAAGGGTTCCACATCTTCATCGGTTAAAGTTCGATCGCTGGCACGATAGACTAAACTAAAGGCCAAACTACAATGATTTTCTGGCACATTCTGCCCCTGATAGCGATCGAATAATTCGACTTTTTCTAAAAGAGTTCCCCCAGCATTTTTGATAGTTTTTGTCAATCTATCTACGGGTATATCTGTGGAAACAAAGAAGGCGATATCTCGCGCAGCCCCCGGATAGGTAGAATAGACCTGTAAACGCGGGGTAATTTTGGCACTATCGCTAAGAGTTGCTAACAGGATCGGGAACTGGATTTCAAAGGCATAAACTGCCTCAATTAATCCCTTTTGCTGACGCAATTGCGGGTGTAGTTGACCAAAAATTCCTAGTCGTTGTTTACCAATCCATAAAGAGGCTGTTCGTCCGGGATGAAAACGCGCATCTTCGGCATCTTTTTCGTAGCTTACCGTCAGCGAAAGGCGATCGAATACTGCTTCTAAAATCCCTTTTGCTTCGTACCAAGTCATGGCCACCTCTTTACCCGATCGCAGCCAACGTCCGGCCGGGAAGAAATCACCGCCAAAAATACCAGCAATTGCATCGTATTCGTTGATATTATCCGATTCTAAGCGGAAAACTCGCCCGATCTCGAAGCCATTTAAGGAACCGTTACCCTGAGACTGATTATACTCAAACGCTTCGATTAAACCGTCTAGGAGATTAGTCCGCAAAGCAGAATACTCGACAAAAAGGGGATTAGCGAGGACAACTTCCGCTAATTCCGGTTTAACTAGGGAATACTGGACTAATTCCGTCAAACCCACTGCGCGAAAAGCTTCCCGCAGCCGACGCTGTATAGTTTCCTCAAAGGATAATCCTCCGGCTGCGGTTTTTGCTGGCAAAGTATCGACAAAGCGATCATATCCGTACAGTCGCGCCACTTCTTCAATTAAGTCAATTTCCCGTTCTAAATCCCGATAACGGTAGTCTGGGACTGTCACAGTCCACAGAACAGGATTTTTCGAGGTTAACTGCAATTCACAGCCCAAATTGCCTAAAATCCGTTCCACATCTTCGGCGATAATTTCACCGATCGCACCATCATCTAGGGTAACTTGACCCAGTAGCTGCTGCAAACGTTGTAAACGCAATTCGATCGAACCCCTGGACCGTTCGGCGCGATAATCAGCTTTAACCTGACTGCTGACAGTTCCCCCAGCTAACTCTAGAATCAAATCGATCGCCCTTTGACAAGCATATTCCAAAGCGGCGGGATTAACACCGCGTTCATAGCGTCCGGAAGATTCGCTGCGTAAACCCTGCGCTTTTGAGGAACGACGGATAGCGATCGGATCGAATAAAGCCGACTCTAGCACAAGATTAACGGTTTCCTCGTTAACTTCCGTATCTTGACCTCCCATCACCCCCGCTAAAGCTACCGGCTTATTATTGGCAGTAATTAATAAATTAAGCTCTTTTAAGCTTCTTTCCTGACCATCAAGGGTAATGATTTTTTCCCCTTCCTCGGCAAAACGGACCCCAATAGTAACGGATTTCCCTCCGGCAAAACTCTGTAAACGATCGCGATCGAAAGCGTGTAAAGGTTGTCCCCACTCCAAAAGTACATAATTAGTAATATCGACCACATTATTGATTGATCGCAATCCGGCAGCCTGTAAACGCTGTTGCAACCATAGCGGAGATGGGCCAATTTTTACCCCCTCGATCACCGTACCAATATAAGCAGGACAAGCTTTATTTTCTGATATTTCCAGAGATAAATCTTTTTTAGGGGAAAATTCTCCTAATTTCACTTTTGGTAGGCTTAATTCTCCTCCTGTCAAAGCCGCTACTTCTCGCGCGACTCCGATCATACTCAAAGCATCGGCGCGGTTAGCGGTGGGAGAAATATCTAAAATCACCTCATCGAGTCCTAAAAGGGGACGAACATCTGTACCTAAAGGGAGATTTTCCTGGCTAAAAATGTGGATTCCTTCAGAATCTTTAGTTAATCCTAATTCTGCGAGGGAACAGATCATCCCTTCCGATTTTACCCCCCGCAATTTAGCCGGTTTAATCGTTAAATTGATTTTAGGTAAATAAGTTCCCAAAGTAGCCACGGGAACTAGAATATCAGCCCTAGCATTGGGCGCACCACAGACAATTGTACTAGGGTTTTCCTGACCGATATCCACCTGACAGACACTTAATTTATCCGCATTGGGATGGGGTTGGCGATCGATAATTTTACCAATAACCACACCCTTTGCCCATTCTCGGCGATCCTCGATCTCTTCCACTTCTATTCCCGCAATTGTCAATAATTCGGCTAATTCTTGGGGAGATTGGGCTATTTTGACTAATTCTCGTAACCAGTTGATCGAAATCCGCATCGTTAATTCTTGCTTGCCGTTGGTTCTTAACTATTGTAAACGGGGGGTAGTCACCGCGACCGGGTTGGCAGGAAAATGATTGCTAGTCAAAAAAAGAGCCTCAAATGAGTTATAATACAAGGGTTTTATCGTAAAAATTGCAAATTTTATCTTTGATCCTAGCTATTTCAGTTGTTATCGGCAATATTGTAGGAGCCAGTAAAAATGACTCGGCTTTTTGAAAGTTTACAAATCAGTGGTTATCGTGGTTTTGAACAAATAGAACTGTCTTCTCTAGGACAGGTGAACATTTTTGTCGGTAATAATAATTCTGGCAAAACTAGCATTCTCGAAGCTGTTTCAATTGTTTGTAATCCCCTCGATCCCTTTCAGTGGCTAGAAGTGGCTCAACGTCGATTATATCTAGGCAGAACATTTTTAATGCGACCGGATTTGGAAGCAATTAAATGGGTTTTCTTTCGTCAGAATAATCTTGCTAGTAACCCATCCTATCAAGGACAAATTTCGATCAAGTGTACTGGAAATTCACCGATTAAAAATCTAGCAGCTAATCTCACCGATATTTACGGTGCGAGCAACGAAAAAGGCAACCCAGAAAAGTTCAATGATGATTCCACCGATTCGGAAACCGATCTGGTTATCAATGGGTTAGAATTAAGTGTTACCGCCCATATTTTAGAGCAAGGCAGTTTCCTTAGTATAGATAATGAACAAGTATTTCAGTTTTGGGAAAAAGAGCGCTTTATTCAAAGGAAACGACAAAAAATACTGGTGGAAAATGCCACCATATTTCCTGCTTATTTGTCCTCGGAACCAATTCTAGATAGACTATCCAAAATCATCCTAAAGGAAGAAAATAACAAAGATGACATCCTAGATTTAATTCGGTTATTTGACGAGGAAATCACCGACATACAAATACTTTCACCCAACAATAAACCAACTCTTTATATAGAACATAAACAGCTTGGTTTTGCTCCTCTCTATGTGTTTGGTGACGGATTTAAAAGAACCTTAGTTATGGTGCTGAGTTTGTTGACAATTACCGATGGGGTACTTCTAATTGATGAAATCGAGACATCTATTCATATTTCTGCCTTAAGTCGTGTATTTTCTTGGTTAATTAACACCTGTAATCAAAGAAGAATTCAACTTTTTGTAACTACCCATAGTTTAGAAGCAGTTGATGCCATGCTACAGTCAGAAAAGGCCATAGAAGACGTGGTAGCTTTTCGGTTAAATTCTCCAAGGGAAAAACCTCAAAGATTTTCGGGCGATTTATTGCATAGATTGCGTTGGGAACGCGGGTTAGATGTGAGGTAGAGATGGTGAGATACTGCTATATTGTTGTCGAAGGTCCCCAGGATGTCGAATTCTTAATTGGTTTACTTAAATTTTATGGCTTAAAGCGAGTTATTCATTTATCTTCATTGGATCAATTTTGGGAAAAACTTATCCCGAAAGGTTATCCAGTAGATGATGATTTAACCAAACGAGTACCAGTACCATCTTTTGTTCAAAATGAGCAATTATCAATCGCTTTACATAGTGCTATTGGCGATACACGCATAGCGCAAACCATCGAAGAAAGTCTCAAGTTTATTCAACCTTCACAGCTTTTTAGTGTGGGGATTTTTGCCGATGCTGATTACAGGGAAACACCTCAAGAAAGGTTCAATAAACTAATTACTAAGTTATCGGATATTGACTTACCAAATTTGCTACCACCTTCTCAAATTGGTCAAGTTAACAATCATTCGCCTCGCTGTGGTATTTTCATCGCTCCTAACAATCGTGAGCAAGGAACTTTAGAAGATATTCTCCTCGAATGTGCTAAGATAAATTATCCTGATTTACTCAATCTTTCTCAAACCTACATAGAAAGTATTGACAGGAATCAGTTAACTAAAAATGATCTCGAAGATTTTAAAAAACCAGCAGGTGAAAAGAAAGCAATTATATCCAGTATTAGTAGTATATTAAGACCGGGTAAAGCCCTACAAGTTTCCCTACAAGATAATCGCTGGCTAGATGAGAAAATCCTAGAATTAGAGAGCATCAAGCTTATTAAAAATTTCCTTGAGCAAATTATCGGACTTTGAGAAAAAAAAGATAATTGAATAGCTGCTATCGAAATTATCCCCATCTCCCCTAAAAACAAGCTATCCTAAAGATTGCCATCCCGTTGCGATTCTATCCGTGCCTTACTATTCCCAATATCCCGACGCTTTCACTCCCAGTTATCTGAGCGAACTACAAGGACAGATTCTCGCTTGTCCCCACTTCACAGTTAACAATTTAAATCGAGATTTCGTTAAAACCAAAGGCTTTTCTATCGCTTTTCGACGCACACAAATCAGCGAAGTCGAACGAATGTTTCCCTATTTTAAACCCTATCTCGATCGCAGTTTACAAGCTGACTGCAACGCTTTTTATCTTAACCCCTTACTCCTACAAACCGGTTCACGCGTCGATCCCCATATCGATCGCTCCCTGCGCTCCTATTGTAAAACTATCGATCCCCCGCTCCTAGTTAGCGTCCTTTATGTGCAGGTTCCTAGGGATATTCAAGGGGGGGAACTGGTACTAGCAACAGGCAATCGTTCCGTGGCCCAGATTCGTCCTTGTGCTAACACCCTGATCCTCTTTCAAGGAGATCTCACCCATTCAGTTAATCCCGTTAGCTGTTCTGGTATTCGTCTGAGTCTTGTCTGCGAACAATATCGTTTAGATGCCGAAGAATTGCGAGAGATTCCCGAAATGCAGATAGAATCGCGAACCATAAAACCAGAAAAGAAAAAAAAGAAAGATCGGGTCGTTGCCCTACAATAAAAGGGCATTTTTGTAAAGATATTCTAGATGGTGATGCGCGAACCGATCGTCGAATTAAGGGGAGTAACCAAAGCTTTCGGCAAGAAAGTAATCTTAAATAACGTCGATCTGAAAGTGTACGAAGGGGAAGCGATCGGCGTGATCGGTCCGTCCGGGACGGGAAAATCGACGATTTTGCGCTTAGTCGCCGGATTACTGGCCCCCGATCGAGGAGAAGTGTACATCTACGGCACAAAACGGCAGAGAACCGTAGAACAGGGGGAAGATCCCCTCGGTGTTGGTCTAGTTTTCCAGCAATCGGCCCTTTTTGACTCCCTCACCGTCGGGGAAAATGTCGGTTTTGCTCTCTATCGCAACTCAAAGCTAAAACGAGCCGAAATCCGCGATTTAGTGGAAGAAAAACTGGATTTAGTGGGAATGTCCGGTTCCTACGACCTCTATCCCTCTGAAATATCCGGAGGGATGCGAAAACGCGTCAGTTTAGCCAGAGCAATTATCAGCGATCCCTCGATCGCCGCCGATCGACCGAACATTCTCCTTTACGATGAACCCACTGCCGGACTCGATCCGGTTGCTTCTACCCGCATCCAGACGGTAATTATGGAACTTCTCAAGGTAAAAAAAGCCTGTGGGGCCCATCTCATTGTCACCCACGTCCATAGCACCATCGAAAATACCACCGATCGCATCGTTTTTCTCTATAAAGGTCAATTTCAATGGGTTGGACCGACTCAAGAGGCTTATCACTCCGAAATCCCCGTACTCAAGCAATTTTTTACCGGCAGTATCGACGGACCAATTCAGTGATCAGTCAATTGAGGGAAGTGGGGTGTGGGGTGTGGGGTGTGGGGTGTGGGGTGTGGGGTGTGG
>NZ_JASJFB010000779.1:0-1188 GCF_030065455.1 Microcystis sp. M53602_WE12
GCAAATAGGTGCAAGAATGAAAATTGTGGGAGCACAATGGAAAGCAGAGAATGTTCCTCAGTATTTGAAGCTACGTTGTGCTTATCTCAACGGCGATATTGCCTGAGTATTTTTACTCATTGCAAAACTGGGATGCTCCCCCTGTGCCTCTGCTGCTAAATTTTGCAGAAGATAGGCAACTCCCAAGTACCAATAGTCAGAAACATTTTCAGGATTGTTATCGATTAGTTCCTCGTAGATTGCCGCAACTTGAGGATAATCTTCGGCAATTAAAGCTTGATAAGCGTCAGGATGCCAATTCATAAATTTAAATATCAATTATTATTTTTTTTGAGATAATTTATTCAGAAAATCTTGATGTTCTTGACTGGCTAAACCTTGCTGTAAAACTGTCAAAACCTGTCCTAAGTTACCCGCTAATAAAGCATTAACATCTAACCAAAGACCGGGGAAAACCTGCGAGTAAATTATCCCTCGACTATCGGGTTCAAGTTTAATATATTCTCCAGCATTTAATCGGAACCAATCTAATTGACGTTCATAAACTCGCCAAACAAGATATTCTTGCACTTGATTACGACGATAAACTCGCCATTTATTGTGGAGATCATAGGAAGCACTAGAAGCGGCGATTTCTACGATTAATTCCGGCGCACCTTCGATATAATCATCGTCACTAATAGTTGATTGTCCAGCAATTTTAATTCTTAGTAAAGCATCTGGTTGTACTTCATTATCTGCATCCAGACGCACAGTAGTATTATCCGCAGACATTACCCCAATTGTGGCGGCTTTATAGACCCCTAACCAAGTTAAAATATCAGAATGAGGTTCTCCATGACTCTGCACTCGTACAGGAGAGGACATATAAACTATTCCTTCAATTAATTCGGCTTTTTTTACTTCAGAAAGGTTCTGATAACGACGCTCAAATTCCTGGCGACTTAGTTGATCACCATTTTCTAAAGGAGGGGTTTTAGGGAGGGAATAAATAGGTTCAGAAGTGATCATTTTAGGCTCTTCGTTACTTGTTATGGTTCGATAGGGGGGCATAAATCGACTAAATCCTTATCTGGCAAGAGACTTAATTGATTAGCTCGTTCTAGATCGAAAACAATTGACAAAAATCGCCAAATGTCTTTCTATATAAGGGTTTCATCCCTTATAAACCCCCTCCATTGCATAACA
>NZ_JASJFB010000601.1:0-1180 GCF_030065455.1 Microcystis sp. M53602_WE12
ATTATTCCTCCCATCGAGAGCTATTCTGAATTGTAAGTTATAACTATTATAATCTCATTTCTCTTTGTGATCAAGTTGAAGATTTTCTAGTTTTTGACTGCTATAAGTATTAATACTCATTGCATAAGTGAGATGCTCCCATTCCACAGTTGCTGGAACGCCAGGATAGCAGTTGAGCGAATGTCACGAACCCCAGCACCTTTAAAGTCAAAATGAACCGGATCTGATGGACCTAGCCACTTCCAGCCCTGAGCTTCTAGGAAAGGTCGCCAGCCTGCATGATCTTCAATATCGAGAGCTAATCCACTTTGATGGTTGCTCTTTCCTGGCTCAGCAGCGATAGTAATGCCACATCGATTCGCCTGAGCTTGTTGAAAAAGAAGTAGTTGTTGGGCAATAGTCCGATAAGCGGAGTTGACAATCAGAGTCTGGCCTCGATTGGCAACCGCCCGATCTAGGGCGCGTTTAGCCGCTGGTTGTAAGAATGGCCAAACTGCTTGTCCAAGCCTGATCTTGGGCGAAGAAAAATCAACTAAAGCACCTGAGACAAGTCGATTCATTTGAGCAATGAGTTGCCGATCTAGTCCCCTAACCACTGTCGTGGAACAGCTTGTAGTCCCAGCTTGCGTTACTGTCACCATAAATTTCTTCCTTAGCGAGGGATTCTTAGTTCAACAAGTCCACTTAGGCTAAGGGACTTGCGCTTTGATAATGCACCATTTAGGGCTTGTCTGATTCTTCTACAGAGCGATTTTCTGGCTGGGATATTATTCCTACGCAAGTCCCTAAATACCTGGCGATGTTTAGCTTAAATGGTGGTTCTTTTATCCTACTATCCCACTTCCATCGGTCTAACACCCCTTAATAAGACTTAATATGGCACTGTGGGGTTTAATCACCTCAATTTGGGCATAATTACCGCACAGAGGGGTCTAGCATTGTCTCGCTAACAACAATCACAATCGCCCCAACTCCCGTAAGTTTTTCAAATCCGGTTCTTCGGTTTTTGTTATGCAATGGACGGGGGTTATAAGGGATGGAACCCTTATATAGAAAGGCATTTGGCGATTTTTGTCAATTATTTTTGCTCTAGAGCGAACTAATCAATTAAGTCTCTTGCCAGATAAGGATTTAGTCGATTTATGCCCCCCTATCGAACCATACTAAGTAACGAAGAACC
>NZ_JASJFB010000035.1:0-3590 GCF_030065455.1 Microcystis sp. M53602_WE12
GAGCTATTCTGAATTGTAAGTTATAACTATTATAATCTCATTTCTCTTTGTGATCAAGTTGAAGATTTTCTAGTTTTTGACTGCTATAAGTATTAATACTCATTGCATAAGTGAGATGCTCCCGATCACCTGATCACCTTTTCCTTATCGATAAAATTGACAGCCTCCTTTTTCAAGAATTTTGATTAGTGCTTTGGGTTTAAGAGAAGGAATATTTTTAGGCATAAACTTTTCTGAGTTCGTAAGTTTCGGGAGTTTCAGAATCTCCCACAGTTAAAAATTCATGAAGTTCGTCTATAGGAATAGGACTGGTATATATATTGGCTTGATCATGATAAATCTCCCAAAAAGATTCAATCGCTTCTTTTAGTTTCTCCATAGCTTTTTCCTGAGTTTCTCCTTGTCCAACTAATCCATTTTCAAGACATAATGAAACCCAATAATCTGCACTTTTTCTCAGAATAACGGTATAAAAGTTCATGGTGATTGTTCCGTTGAAATTTTCATCGGGGATTAGAATTTACTCCAGCTTAATTTTAACACAAGACCAACCCAACAAACTGCCTTACCTCAATCTTTTAAATTAACGTCTTTGGATCATTTTATCAATAGACAATAAATAAGGCACATTATACTTTGTTAATGCACCCGATCAGAAAAGCGATCGCTGAGGATAATATATGATTATGCAATTACTAAAACGGACTCGGTAGAATTATCGCTAAATCTCTTAATAGCTTGTTTATGTTTTAAAATAAGACTGATTAGATGATGAGTGGTACAATTTCCAATCCTCAGCCAGATGAACTTTGGAGGTTGGCCATACAACAAACTCCGTTGATAAAAATCAGAATCTTTCGAGACAATTATCAATCCATTGATAGGCGCATATTGCCAAATCCTTTGATCGGGAAACCCTTTTAGGCTACAATCTCTAACATGAGCGCTATCGGGAAAATGTGATACCAGTAACAGAGGTAGTTTAGGTGATAAGTTTTCGTCAAATAGCAGTTTCATCGGGAATAACCATTAAACGACGATCCCGCTCGGCGGCAAATGCAAAACAGGCTTGTATATCTTCTAAGGTAAGATCGGGGAAATCATCTAATATTTCTTCAATAGTCATCCCTCCTCCTAGATAATCAAAAATATCTGCTACTGCAATACGAGTATTAACAATGCAAGGTTTGCTACTGCGAATGTCTGGGTTAATCACAATCCGATCTCGATATTTAGCTGCAAAAGACATAGTAATAATTGTTGTTGACTAATGATTATTATAGCTTAATGTTAACTGTACTTTAAGCTTGATAAATCTTAAAACCAAAGCCCTCGACTTTTAGGTTTCAAAAATTCTATTATCAATAAGGTGCATTACACTACCTTAATCCACTCTAAAAGAGCAGCGATCGCACTTTTGATGTTAAACTAAGATCAGAAAACTTTTTCTATCATTTATGAAAAAACTTAGAGTTTATATCGATACATCAGTCATTGCAGGCTGTTTAGATGATGAATTTTCCTTAGAGTCCAATCAATTGATGGAAGCCATTAAGCAAGAAAAGTTTATTTTGTTAATGAGTGATATCATTGTTAGCAAATTAATTAATGCTCCCCAATCGGTTAAAGATATTTTATTATCGATTCCGCAGAGAGTTATTGAAGTAGTTAAGATAACAGCTGAAGTTTTACAGTTAAGGAATGCTTATATCAATGAAGGAGTTGTTACATCAAAGTCTATTAATGATGCTACTCATGTAGCGGCTGCTACAATAGCTAGAGCGGCTGCAATCATATCATGGAATTTTAAACATATTGTGCGCCTAGATAAAATGAAAGGCTATAATCAAATTAATTTACTCAATGGCTACGGGATTTTGACTATTATTTCTCCTTTAGAGGTAACAATTGATCAAGCCAACGACAATTAAAAAAAGTTTTGACTGTTTAGCTTTTAAACAAACCAGTCAAGAAAAAATGGCTGAAGACATGAAAAATCTCAGCTATTCAGATCAGATTGAATATCTTCAAAAAAAGATTAATGAAAGTGATTTAAAGTTATGGTGGGAATCCATCAATAACAAGAAATAAGGCGCATTATACTCTGTTAATGCAGCCGACAAAATAAGCGTGCTGCTACGCAGTGCCTTCAGTATCACACTCAGTCTCCAAAAATGCTCTCAAATATCTCACGCTTGACTCTAAAGTTAATTTCTCTAAGTCTTTGATAAAAAATCTCCAAATTTTCAATTTCTATCTTTCCTTCTTTGAGAAGTTTACGAATAATCGCTAAAGTTCCTTTAACATTTAAGCCTAAGCGTAGTGCTTCTTTTCTTGCTGCAAAGTCATCAAGGATGATATAATCAGTTTGTAATTCTATTCCTAAAGTAATGGCATCAGATTCACCTTTCCCTAAACGTTCATTTAAACTATTTGCTAGAGAGATTAATTTAATATTTAGGATAATTAATTTCTGTTGATTGATCAGCTTATTAAGAGTCTCTGAAGATTGATCTTGTTTGGCATTAATTTCTTGTTGTACGGTTGCAGGCAAATAAAAATTATCATTAGAATCTAGTAATTTTTCTAAAAATCCTAACTGAGACAAAAAGATTAAAGGGTAAGAATTGAAAACAATTTTCATAGAGATTACCATTTTTTTTCTCTATCTATGTCTTCTGTAGTAAGATAAGAAAAATCGATTCCCATTAATTCTAAAATTTTCAAGAACATTTCTGTATCCATTTCCATGATTTCTGCGGCTTTATGAAGACTGATGATGCGAGAAACTAAAGCACCCACCACAAAAATAAATTGTTCTTTTTGTTCAATATTATCAAATAATTGAATTTCGGCGGCGATTTCTTGAAAAGTGGTCGAAGTATTCATTGTCTTGCTAAGTTTCATCAATTAAGACATATCTAACTTAATTTTAACGCAAAATCAACCCAACAAACTGCCCTTATCTCAATCTTTTAAATTATAGACAACAAATAAGGTGCATTAACAAAGTATAATGCACCCGATAAGAAAGCGATCGCACTTCATCAATTAACTCCGAGTTCGCCTTTTGAATTCCTCAATTCTTTTCTCTATCACTCTAGGGTTCGGGTTTTCCCAGTCATCTAGAGAATTATAAAGAATTGCTGGAATTAATACTTTTCTCTTTTTGTCAAATTTTATGTTAAGAAATATGTGACTATAGGATCGAGAAAACGGGTTTCTTTAAGAAACCCGTTTTCTTGACTCTGAGTCAAGTTAATCAGGTGGCTGGTAGGAGAAATCAAGGTTTAACCGCACCGAATTTAATTTGATTTTCTCTGATTCATGAATAAACCTGATGAAAAAAAAATAAAAAAAAAATAAAAATAAGCATATTTTATATCCTATTGACGGTAGAAAAAAACGGTCTTAGGATGATGGAAACCATTAATTGATGGTTTGATAGTTTTGCAACATCTCAATAAATGCTGGTAAGGAAGCCGAAGTCAACCTAGAAAATGAACCCGCACTCGTGAGAAAGCATCGACTTAGGTTGCACTGAGGAAGAAAATCTGCTTTAACTAAGGATATGCTTCTTCCCATCGAGA
>NZ_JASJFB010000477.1:0-3949 GCF_030065455.1 Microcystis sp. M53602_WE12
ATCACCCTTGCATCACCCTTGCATCTTCTCTAATTAGTGCTAATGTACCGTAAAAGCGAGTTACCCTCAACCCCACCAGAAAACTTCGAGCTGCCCTTTGAGGGGAAATTATCCCAAGATAATCGTTGGGTAATTATGGCCAACCTCATTCCCTGGTCAGAATTTGAAGCGGAATACGCATCACTTTTTTCAGAAGAAATGGGCACACCCGCCAAAACATTCAGGACAGCACTCGGAGCATTAATTATTAAAGAAAAATGAGGAACAAGCGATAGAGAAACGGTAGAACAAATCAAAGAAAATCCTTATTTACAATACTTCTTGGGGTTTTCATCCTACAGCAATGAACCCCGGTTTGAAGCGTCAATGTTGGTTCACTTTCGAGAAAGAATCCCTCGGGAACTAATTAATAAAGTGAATCGCTTTATGGTCAAAAATTCGAGAGAAATAAAAGAAGAAGAAAACACCGAAAAAAAGTTAGAGAGCGAAACCCAAAGTCAACCAGAAAATCGAGGTAAATTAATTTTAGATGCCAGTTGTGCGCCCGCAGATATTAGTTATCCTACGGATTTAAACCTGTTAAATCAAGGAAGAAAAGGTTCTTCGTTACTTGGTATGGTTCGATAGGGGGGCATAAATCGACTAAATCCTTATCTGGCAAGAGACTTAATTGATTAGTTCGCTCTAGAGCAAAAACAATTGACAAAAATCGCTAAATGCCTTTCTCTATAAGGGTTCCATCCCTTATAACCCCCGTCCATTGCATAACAATTACCGAAGAGCCTCAATACATAACCCAATTATGCTTAAAAGTTCAAGTAATTCTTGAACTTTTCTTTGGGAAAAATGCTTTTGTAATTTTGGTCTTTTGGTAACAAGGTTAATTTCATTAAGTAGCTGTGGAGAAAAAATCGGCACAAGAGTTTTTTCAATCAGTAGATATTTTAAACCAGCTAACTGTTTACCAATAAGAAAGCTAATCCAAAGGTTAGTATCAATAATAACTTTAATCGGTGGCTTGTTGTCCATAAATTTCAGCCCTAACTTCCTCCACTTCTTCGGTAATTGTCTCTAGGGAAAGCTCATCAGTTTTAAAGGTTTCTAAAAGTTGGGTTAATTTTTGATTTAAAGTTTCTTTTTCGAGTTCTTTACTGAGTTTTATTTTGTCACTTTCTGGGAGTTGTTTAACCAAATCTAAAATCTGGTCAAAGTTTAAGGTTAGTTGGTAAGTTTTTTGGTTCATTTTCTCAAATTATTGTTTATTGATAAAGTTTAATTGCTCGCAGTGCATACTCAAAACAACGTTCCCGAATATCTATTTGTTTCTTCTATTCTTTTTGATAATTCATAATTCATAATTCATAATTCATAATTCATAATTTATCTATCGAGTTCCCCAAAAGCTGATGTTTACGGGAGCAAAATCCCTCAAATTAGACTTGACAAAAAACCTGAGATCGTTATATTCTACAGGTTAAAAGCTTTGAGAGAAGGATAACCAACCCCCACGCCCCACGCACCAATTATATCATTCATTCTGCCTGAATATCAAACAGGAACTAGAAACCTGTTACTAGGGAGAGATTGCTACGGGGGGATATGCGGTAGCAGTTAAATAATCATAATAAAAACCACTCCAGACACAGTAGCGGCTCTTGTAGGGTGCGTTAGTGATAGCGTAACGCACCAATTTTCTTAAGATGGTGCGTTACGGCGCAATCATAATTTAATTATAACAAATCTCCTTTAAATACGCGCAAACACGCACCCTACAAACCACAGATTACTACCTCAATTTTTTCAAAAAAATCGACCCGCCGCTAGGCGGGAAAAAGAGAAAAATTGAAAAAAGTAAAAAAGGGTAAAAAAGGGTAAAAAGAGAATAAGGGTTACAGAGTCCTCCCAGCACCGCACACCACCCGAAAACCGAAGTCGTCGTAGTCGTTGCCGCGGCGGGAGCGGCTGAGGCGGTCAGCGGAACGGCAGTCATACGGAAGGTCGCACCAAGAACCGCCCCGCAGTATTTGATAATCATTATCATTTGTCAGCCAAGCACTGCCATCCTTTGGCGCTCCGATATAGTTATCGTGCCAATTGTCCTCGCACCACTCCCAAACATTGCCACTCATATCATACAGTCCCCAAGCATTGGGCCTTTTCTGGCCCACAGGATGAGTTGTCTGCTGAGAATTTCCGCCATACCAAGCGTAATCTCCTAACTGACTAGCATCATCACCGAAATAATAGCGAGTAGTAGTTCCCGCACGACAGGCATATTCCCATTCCGCTTCTGTCGGTAGGCGATAGGTTTTCCCGGTTATTTGACTCAATTTCTGACAAAAAGCTTGAGCATCATCCCAACTAACCTTTTCTACTGGATTTTGGGGATTATTTTTAAACCAAGAGGGATTGTTTCCCATTACTGCTTGATATTGTGCCTGAGTCACCGGATATTTCCCGATCGCAAAACTGTTGACTTGAACTTGGTGTGGAGGCTTTTCCCAATCCCTAGCATAGGGATCACTATCAGGAGAGCCCATGATAAATTGACCTGCTGGTAAGCCTACCATCTCCAGTGTTATGCCCTTGGATATTTTTTCGGTGAAGTTTGTCAGTGGAGTTGGCGCTACTTTAGGTAGGGGTGTAGATGTCACCGGAGCGTTACTTTTCCCTAAGTTACAATCCTTTGCGCGAGAGGAGAGAGCCCCCAGGAAGCCACCATTGAGACCGAACCGGAGCAGAAACATCTCAAGAAACGATAACTGCAAAGCCAGCGGGAATAAATGCGGCTCCAGACTGGTACCTATCTGCCTAGCAATAACCACAGCAACCACAACCATCAGTGAGTAAATACAATACATCGAATATAGCAAACTGAAACCGATCTCATCCTTAAGAGAACGCAAAAAGTCCCAGTTGACAAAAAGTTTAATACGCCGAATAAGCCGAATAAAACAATTAGGCTTATGCCAATTAACATCTGACGCTACCAAGATAACCACAAATACCCAACAAGTAAAAATACCAACCACATACCAAAACGCAAACCAAAACACAAACCAAAAAAAAGCCCACCCAAAAAGAAAAACCCACAACGGCCACAACGTTAATCCCACACTGATCGAGAAAATCGAGCAAAACAAACCCCAAAAAACCAAAATTGCCACGATACCAATCGGCGGAACAACGAAACGATAAAATAAAAATGGGAAGTGAGCTTTGGGGGCTGCATTATTAAACGTTAGGTTCCTGTAAGACAACCATTTTCCTCTTTTTCTCCAGCCGACGAGATCGCCGAAATTTTTCCAGACTTCTTGATGGAAATTTTCGAACAATCCCCCATTATACCCTCTCGTGCCACCGAGACTCTCATAGATTTCTTTCTGGACGCTGAAGCCAAACTTACCCTGACTGTAGTGTAGCCAGAGTTGGTCAATAGTTTGCAAATCTTCACAGGGGAAATTGTCAATATCCTCTGTCTTTAGCCATCCACGTTTGCTTTCCCTGCTGACAACCTGAAGCATGACTTTACGTGTTTCTTTGTCTGCTTCTTTCCAGTTTCCCGCTGCTAGGAGTTGCTGTAATCGAGAATAGTTAACACCCCTAGCACTTTTAAGCACAATATTAGTCATTGTTTTTACTCCTTTAAGTAGTTGGGTTGACGTTAAAAAAGTTGGTTGTGTTGGGTTTCGTGCCTCAACCCAACTACAGGATATTGAAGTAGGGTTTCTCCTTCAATAAACTCTTGCACTAAATAGAAAGAGTTTCCTTCCGAGAAATAATCATAAACGGTGGGAATTTGTTCGTGTTTTAATCTCTTCGGGTCTAATTCCCCGCCGCTCGCGGCGTACAATAGAAAAATGAGTGAATACATCCATAAGAGCCATAATGTAAGTGTTTTGCTATATCATTTAGTGTTCCCAGCCAAATATCGTAAAGCCGTTTTCGA
>NZ_JASJFB010000124.1:0-1635 GCF_030065455.1 Microcystis sp. M53602_WE12
GGGGGGCATAAATCGACTAAATCCTTATCTGGCAAGAGACTTAATTGATTAGTTCGCTCTAGAGCAAAAACAATTGACAAAAATCGCATCAATGTCCTTCTCTATAAGGGTTTCATCCCTTATAACTCCGTCCATTGCATAACAATTACCGAAGAACCAAATAATCTTTGACATTATTTCTGACTCATTGGGAAAACTTTAGCCTCTATTTGTTGTAAATCTTCTTCTAATTCTGAAAAAACCTCTTCGCCATTAATTCCTTCCTGTCGTCTTAATTCCTCAACGCCAATCATAACTTCCCGTTTCAATTCTTCAAATCTTCCTCGGTAAATTCTGTCTCTTTCTGCCAATAAACGCAATCCCTCTTGAATAACGGCTAAATCATCTTGATATTTTCCTGTTTTAATTTGTTGAGCAATCAAATCTTCTATTTCCGGTGTCAGTTGGATAGTGTTCATCGCTTCTCCATAATTACTTTTATATCATCCTAGCTGAGTATTATAGCGCAGACTTTTTAGCATCTTATAATTTTAACAGATTTTGGACAGACTGCGAGATAGACGGGTTCATCTCCCTGAACCTAAATCTTCTAGCACTCGTGAGCCGGAAAAGGGAGACAGCAGAAGAGCAAAAGCAAAAACCCGTACTCCCTTGCTCCCCCTCTCCCCTGCTCCCCGCTTCTTCACCCCCCGAAGCAATCTCTCAAAAGTTTTAATTGTTCTGATTAGTAATAAATTGACGAACAATCTCAACTCTTAGATTTAATTCCCGTGCAATTTGTTCTTCATTAAGTCCCCACCTAACCAGAAGGGGAATTGTTTCTAATTTCGGCTCTTCGGGACTTGGTATGGTTCGATATGGGGGCATAAATCGACTAAATCCTTATCTGGCAAGAGATTTAATTGATTAGTTCGCTCTAGATCGCAAACAATTGACAAAAATTGCGGTAATGTCTGTCTCTATAAGGGTTTCATTCCTTATAACCCCCATCCATTGCATAACACAAACCGAAGAGCCCTAATTTCCCTTCAAGCTTCCCTTCAAGTTTCCCTTCAAGTTTACGGTTCTTCGTTACTTGGTATGGTTCGATAGGGGGGCATAAATCGACTAAATCCTTATCTGGCAAGAGACTTAATTGATTAGTTCGCTCTAGAGCAAAAACAATTGACAAAAATCGCTAAATGCTTTTCTATATAAGGGTTCCATCCCTTATAACCCCCGTCCATTGCATAACAATTACCGAAGAGCCCGTTTTTTAAATTTAGGAGGTTTTACTTTTCTTCCTTTTCTCTCTCCCTTACAAGATGTAAAAAAGTTAGAATAGGCTGTCTCTAAGTCTCTCAAAGACTGTTGTAAAGGAATAGAAGAAACCTCGGTTAGCCACTGTTTTTCTTCTGTTTTTTTGACTTGAGTTAGTCTTTTAGATAACTCAGTATATTTTGGCTTTTTCTCCCCTTGTCGATAGAGTTCTTGGCAGTAGGCTAAGGTATCGTTCCAGACAACACGCACACACCCGAACAACTGAGACAAAAGCCTCTTTTGTTGGTCTGTTGGGTAAATACGGTATTGATACCTCGCTTTCATTGGGTTAAGATGTGTGTGTCTGTACTCTATTCTAACTAGGTCTGTTAATAA
>NZ_JASJFB010000496.1:0-1502 GCF_030065455.1 Microcystis sp. M53602_WE12
ACTTTTTTCCCATCAAAAAGTGCCAGACATTGGGGTGATCGGGGGGGAAATTTAGGCACTTTTTCCCTGAAAATTAGGTAATTGACCCCCTGAAAATGGGTAAAACCCCACACCCCACACCCCACACCCCACACCCTGCCCCCACGAAAAACTTTTTGCCGCAAACCCTAGTATAGTTTCTAGGAGTCAAAGGCCGCTAGAAACTCCTCCACCTGTTCCCGAGTCGGTTGGGAGGCGATCGCTCCTGCCCCCCTTGTCACCATTGTCCCCACCGCACAGGCATAAATCACCGCCTTACGGGCTAAATCGGCATTTTCCCCAATTTGATCGCCTCCAAGACCGGCACGAGCCAAAAAACCCGCCACAAAGCCATCTCCTGCCCCGGTTGTATCCACCACCTCCCCGGGAAAAGCCTCGACAGTGCCGCTATTTTTGCCTAAATGATATTTACAACCTTTTGCGCCGCCAGTAACCAGAATTGCCCCTAAATTGGGGTATTGTGATGATATTTCTCCGGGGGTATCAGTGCCAAATAACCATGCTGCTTCTTCCTCGCTACATTTGAGCAAATCGGCCCAGAAGATAAAATCTCGAATCCGATCGGGAGCGACCTCAAGATTAGGCCAAAAAACCGGCCGCCAGTTGATATCGATCAATACTTTCACCCCGTAAATTTTAGCTAATTCGAGGGCGCGCATCATCGCCGCTCTCGCCGGGGGATAGGCTAACCCTAGGGTTCCCATCACTAGATAATCGGCATTTTTCCAGAGATTTTCGGGCAATAGGTCAGCTTTAAGGGCAGTATCGGCAAAATCCGTCGTTTTTCTGCCGCCAAAACCCGCAAAATGTCTGTCTCCCCCAGCATCGCGGGTGACATAAACTTGTCGGGTGGGTAGGGTGGCATGATACTGTACACCAGTAGTATCGACTCCGAGAGCGTCTAGCAAGGCGATTAACTGTTCCCCTCGTTGATCTTTGCCCACACAACCGATAAAAGCCGAATTTATGCCCAATTTTCGCAATCCACAGGCCACGTTTGCCGGCGCACCCCCGGCGTAGGTTGTCCAAGAAGTTACTTGCTCTATAGAGCGATCGCTCTGATCGGCAATTAGATCATAGAGGATTTCCCCTAAACAAATTACAGACACCGGCGAAGCTCTTTGATTGTTAAGCATTGGTGTGGGGTGTGGGGAGATTTTTTCAGTGATCAGTAGAACTCTTGCAAATTAATTATATGTTATAATGATTGGTCAACTAATTTTACCCCAAAAATCAGTTAATTGGTATATTTGTTCTGAATGAAAACTTGAAGTTTTACTTTTAACTCAAAACTCTTTAGATATGCTTTAATTTGGTTATGAAAACCTCTTTATTTAAGCGGCACAAACTATCTCAATTTTTATAATTGAGAATAAATTCTCCTTGACTTGATTAATCTTTAGGCAACTTTTAAGAAGCTGCTATACCTATCCCTAACTCACAGTTATAAATAGCCGCCAACA
>NZ_JASJFB010000812.1:0-9761 GCF_030065455.1 Microcystis sp. M53602_WE12
GCTTCCTCACAGGTCTTTAAAATTGCCTCCGTGGGCTTAAATTTAACCCGAATTGGCTCAAAACCGAAGCGATAACCGCCATCCCGGAATTTACCTTCCAAAAGATCGATCGCTTCACCACTCCAACCGTAGGAGCCAAAAACCCCCACCAGCTTGCTTTTATCGCCATTGGACAGGGTAATCCCCAAGGCGGTTTGGATGGGAGTGGGTGCGTGTCCTCCCAAAGTGGGGGAACCAAAGATAAAACCGACACTTTTTTCGATCGCCGTTTTGATCTCGTCTGGTTCAGCGAACTCGGCATTAATCGCCGTCACTGCTACTGCCGCTTTCGTGATTCCCATGGCGATCGCTTGAGCAAGGGTGGCGGTGTTGCCGTAGGCACTAGCATAAATCAGGGCGATTGTCAACTCTTGGGACTTTTGTACTGCTAACCATTGTTGATAGGAAAGGGTCAATTCGTGCATCCCGTAACGCACCAGAGGACCGTGACCAACGGCATAAAATAAGGGCGATTTAGCGGCTAATTTCTCCAAAGCGTTGCTAATTTGGCTGGCATAGGGAGCCATGAGACAATCGAAATAATAACGCCGATCTTCGTTATAAACGCTCCAACCCTCATCAAAAATTTGGTCGCCACAAACGTGCGCTCCGAATAATTTATCGGTGTAGAGAATATCGGTTTTGCTGTCGTAGGTACAGAGTTGATCGGGAAATCTGGGGTTAGGAGTGGGGATAAATTCTAATTGATGGTTTGCTCCTAAATTTAATATTTCTTCCCCCTTGACAACCAACAGATTTAATGCTTCGGTTTCAAGAATTTTTTTCAGGGAAATTGCCCCCGGATTAGAACAAACAAAAGTGACTTGAGGCGCGATTTCTAAAAGTGCCTTGAGGGTGACGGCACGATTGGGGTTAACGTGACCGAGAATAATATAATCAATAGTTTTCGGATCGATTCTTTTAGTTAAAGCCTCTAAAAATATGGACGAGAATGATTCCCCCGGGGGATCAAAAAGAGCGACCTTTTCACTTTTAATCAGATAACTATTGGCGGTGGTTCCCTTTTGTAATCCGTATTCGATCTCGAATTTTAACCGGTCCCAAGTGCGGGAACGAAAGACAAAAGTATCGGCGGCTATCGGTGCTACTTGTACATCTCTCGGTTTGACAATTGCATTATTCATAATTTTAGTTACCAGTTATCAGTTAAGTAGTCAAGTAGTTAAGCGGCAACTTGAGGCTGTGATCATTTTTTACTTGGCAAGTTTGGCATCAAAGTCAACACTTGATTTTTGACTAAATACAGCCTTTTATCGCTAGGGACGAGTGGGGAAATTTATAGGTTATCTTGCCAGCCGGAAGGACATCAATATCTAAAGTACACTATCTCTGGGAAGAAACCTAGCTTCTAGCAATTTGCTCGCGGGTAACGATACTCCTCTGGGGGGATTTGCCAGTCTATTGAGAAATTCTAAAGGGAACGTGATCCCCAGAAGCGAGGTGCTAGTCTGAGGAAAACCCTGCTCTCTCCCTATCAGGCAAAGTTTTTATGAGCTATCAGCACTCGTCTTTTGACTGCACTAGCGCCAATTTTGAGAAAGCCGCTTTGACTCATTTTCGCGCTCTTGTGGCTTTTTTACCAGATAATTGCCGTGTTTACCGGCAAACTTGGGAATTTTCTACGGTTCTCTGTCTCGATTTTCTAGCCTGTTTGCAGGGACTAGCAATCACCCGTCAAAATTTCGCCCATCTAGTTAATGTGACACAAGAACTGGGTTTAGGTCAAGCAATTATTTTGAAAGTAGGCAATAAAATCGTTGAGTGGCATCGTTTAAACTAAAATCTCAATTTTCGACCATCTCAACAGTCTAGAAAAAAATCGGCTCTCTCTGTTCTTTGTGTCTCTGTGGTTTATCTTTAACGCTTATAACTACCTCTTACCTCTGGGTGCATCTCATTTTTGCACTCTCAAAAATTAATTATGCAAGAACTCTATAGTAGGGTTGATTCATGAATCAACCCTACCCAAACCCTAGAGCGCATTGGTTTTTCGGTGGGATGCTTACAGGCAGCTGCTGATATGTCTGTAATAATTTAAGGGTCACTGATAATTGCTGATTGTCGGTATTTCTGCAAATGTGAGAGGCACCCCTTGCCTCTTGTCTATCCTAACCAAGAAGTTAATTTTGTCCTATCTAGAACTGTTTAAGTTTAGAAAAAGCCCCGATAATTTGACCAAGGCTAATACCACCATCATTAGTGGGAACAGTTTGCTGCCAGTAGGGTTGAAATCCCGAAGCTTGTAGGCGATTAATTGTTCTTTCCGTCAGATAACGATTTTGAAAACAGCCTCCCGTCAGGAGAATTTTTTCTCTGCCTATTTTCTGAGCAATTTCTACAATAATCTCACTTAAACTATTATGAAATTTAGCGGCAATTATGCCGATTTGTACTTGTTTTTCTAAATCCTCAACAACTCCTAAAATTAGCTGATTCCAATCAATAACTATGGGTGAGTCAGCTGATAAAGAAAAATTATAATATTCCTCCGTTTTAATGCCCTCAAGGGCAAATTCTAACTGCATTGCTGCCTGTCCCTCAAAACTTAATTGATAACATAAACCTAGAATCGCCGCCACACCATCAAACAAACGCCCGACACTAGAAGTTAAAGGACAATTAATTTTTTTGGTTAACATTTGCCTAAAAATAGACCATTCCTGTTCACTAAAAGCTGATTTTATCCTATCAGTATTTTCCATAACTTCTAGTAATCCTAAAGCCACTCGTCTGGGTTCTTTAACCGCTTTTTCTCCTCCCGGTAATAGCCAGGGTTTAAAATGGGCGACTCGCTGCCAAGAATCGGCAGCAATATGGATAAACTCTCCCCCCCAAATTGTGCCGTCTAAACCGTATCCTGTTCCATCCCAAGCAACCCCTAAAACCGGAGGTTGTAGCTGATGTTCTGCCATGCAGGATAAAACGTGAGCGTAATGGTGTTGAATGGGAATAACGGGCAAATTTAAGCTATAAGCGTACTTGGTCGCTAGATATTCAGGATGAGCATCACAGGCAATAACTTCGGGTGCAAACTCGTATAATTTTTTTAAACTATCGAGGATATTTTCAAAATGATTGACAGCATTAACCGTATCTAAATCGCCGATATGTTGACTGATAAAAACTTGATTTTTTTGGTAGATAGCCACGGTATTTTTAAAATAACTTCCCACAGCCAAAATCGGGGGAAAATCTCCATCATTAACTTTAATGGGAAAGGGAGCATATCCCCGCGCTCGCCGCAAAATCATCGCTTTTCCCGCCATTTCCCTGATAATAGAGTCATCCACTGGTCGAACAATAGGACGATTATGAACTAGAAATAAATCGGCGATAGTTCCCAATTTTTCTAAAGCTTCTTTTTCCTCAATACAGATAGGTTCATCGGCTAGATTACCACTGGTTGCCACAATAGGAAAGCCTAATTCTGCTAATAAAAGATGGTGTAGGGGAGTATAGGGTAACATGACTCCTAGATAGGGATTACCCGGAGAAACGGCAGCAGAAAGATAATTTTTTCTTTGTTTGATCAGGACAATTGCCGCTGCAGGAGACTGCAATAATTGCGATTCTAAAGAAGATACATAACCGTGGTTTTTCACTAACTCAAGATTAGGATACATCACGGCAAAAGGCTTATCTGGTCGCTGTTTACGTTGTCGCAATTTTTGCACTGCTTCCGTATTTCTTGCATCGACAACTAGGTGAAATCCTCCTAATCCTTTGATCGCCATAATTTTTCCCTGTTCAATTGCTATAGCAGTGGCGATTAAAGCTTGATCTTTTTCCGCTAATACAGAGCCTTGACTATCTAAAAGACTAATTTGGGGTCCGCAACGAGGACAGGCATTCGGTTGGGCATGAAAACGGCGATCTAGAGGGTTTTCGTATTCCCTTTGACATTCGGGACACTGATTAAAACCCCTCATAGTTGTGGCACTGCGATCATAGGGTAAACTCTCGATGATACTGTAGCGAGGACCGCAGTTAGTGCAGTTAGTAAAAGGATAGCGATAACGACGATTATTCGGGTCAAAAATATCGGCTAAACAATCGGGACAAGTGGCTAAATCTGGCAGAACAATTGTATTCTTTTCACCGCCGCTGCTAGGACGTATGCTAAAGTTTTGATAACCGACGGTATTTAACCATTGAGTCTCAATATTTTCAATTAGCGATTGAGGTGGTTTTTCTAAAGATAATCGAGTCAAAAAAGTTTCTAGTTTGTCTCGATTGCCCTCGACTTCAATAAAAACTCCCGCTGCTGTGTTATTCACCCAACCGGCTAAGTTTAATTCCGTTGCTAATCGATAAACAAAAGGACGAAAACCGACCCCTTGTACTGCCCCGCGCACAATTAAAGCTAATCGCTGATCGGATTGATAATTTAACGGGGAAAACATCAAATTCATCCCTGATTACTTTTCCCGTTATACTAAACTTTCACTAATCACCCGACAGCATTCTTCCACACTGGCCCTTTTTTCCATAGCTATCACTAAAGCTTGATAGGCAGTCTGTTGTTTTTCTAAAAGAGTTTTTGCCTGTAATAAACTCCAGCGCTCTTTTTGGGCATAATTATTCTCGGAAACCCCCGCTAATTTTAAGGCCGATTGCAGATAAAATCGATCGCTTTCTCCCCCCTCCGCTTTACCATAAACTAAGGTTTCGGCAGCAATTCCCGCCATCCACACCGTAGAAATTCGCTCTAAAAAAGCGGGAAAATCGGTAAAGTTCTTGACTTTTTGCTCTAAATCTGCTAGTTCAAATTGAACACCGCCGACTCCCTCCTGGCCTTGACGAAAGGCTTCCCAAGCGGTCAAACTATAACTGGCGATCGGAATGCCTAAAATATAAGCGGTGAGAAAATGTCCGGCTTCGTGGTGAATAACTCTTTGACGGTGTTTACTAGGAGAAAGAGCATCCAGTAGTAAAGTCACGCCTCGGTTATTAAAGGTGAGAGTATCAACGGTAACTAATCCCAAGAGGCTAAAAGTAGCTAAAGCGGGGACAAAAGGCGAAATAGACAGCAAAGGGGTGACAAATACGGAAAGAGTGATCGAAAAAACGGTAATCGCGATCAGATTTAAAGCTGTCTGTTCCATAAAAATTAATAAAAATATACAAATGCTTAATACTATGTTACATTGCCTAGTTTTATTTTCCCCGAATTAACCAACCAATTACCCCACCCACAAAAGCAGTCACAATCGATATACCGATCTGTTTCCAGTTTTTTACCTCCCCAATTTTTTCGGCTAAATCGGGAATTTTTCCCACGGATGCCTCGATGAGTTGCACTCTTTCATTTAAACCGGTGATTTTTGCGTCTAAAGTCCTGATTTCTCCCTTAATTTCCGTCTGTCCTATCTCTAAGACCTGAATTTCTCTTTTGATCTCTCCGACGCTATTCTCGATCGCTTTTTGTCCACTCTCCAAAGAGGTTAAACGAGTTTCGATCGCTTTTTGTCCACTCTCCAAAGAGGTTAAACGAGTTTCGATCGCTTTTTGTCCATTCTCCAAAGAGGTTAAACGAGTTTCGATCGCTTTTTGTCCATTGATAATCAGATTTTCTAACCTTTTTAGGTCATTTTCCGTAAAAGCCGTCATCAGCTAAACTCCTAAATAGATTAATTTTTTCTCGTCTTGAGATTGAGTCGATCGTTGACTAATTTAATTATGGAGTCAAAATCAAACTGTTACCCACTGATAGTTCTAGCTTCGACGCGGCAATAGGGATTGAGGGTGATAGGCAAATTTCCCCCACTTCCCCAATTCCCCACTTCCCTTTACCATAAATAAACATTATCGTTTTCCTGTATGGATAACTTTTATTGATGAATATCGCTCGCACTATGCAAGAGGCAATAGAGATTGAGGGTGATAGGTAAATTTCCGCTAAATCCCCGACCTCCCCACTTCCCCACTGATAATTCATAATTCATAATTCCCACCTCCCCACCTCCCCACTGATAATTCATAATTCATAATTCCCACCTCCCCACCTCCCCACTGATAATTCATAATTCATAATTCATAATTCCCCATCTCCCCTTTACCATAAATAAACATTATCGTTTTCCACTATGGATAACTTTTATTGATGAATATCGCTCGCACTATGCAAGAGGCAATAGAGATTGAGGGTGATAGGTAAATTTCCGCTAAATCCCTCACCTCCCCACTTCCCCACTGATAATTCATAATTCATAATTCCCACCTCCCCACCTCCCCACTGATAATTCATAATTCATAATTCATAATTCCCCATCTCCCCTTTCCCATAAATAAACATTATTGTTTTCCTGTATGGATAACTTTTATTGATGAATATCGATCGCACTATCCAACTAGCTCATCAATTAGCGGACACTTCTGGAGAGATTATCCGGCGCTATTTTCGGCAGCCCCATCTAGAAACCGAGACAAAACTCGAGCAAGTTTCCTCAATAGTAACAATCGCCGATCAAGAAGCTGAGGAGGCGATGGTGGCGATTATTCGGCGAGAATTGCCTGAAGATGGCGTTATTAGGGAAGAAGGAGCTAATATTCCCTCCCAAAGTGGTCGTTATTGGGTATTAGATCCCATCGATGGCACATCCTCTTTTGTCAAAGGATTGCCGATTTTTGGGACTTTAATCGGCCTAGTGGCAGAAAATCAACCGATTTTAGGAATTGTCGATCAACCGATTTTAGGCGATCGCTGGTTAGGAGTGAAGGGAAAAGCCAGTCTTTATAATAACCAGATGATTGTTAATCCCTACCGTCAAGATCGGGAACTTGTCTTAAAAAATGCCTGTTTAGCCTCCACCACTCCCTTAATGTTTATCACAGAACGACAACAAGCGATCGCTCGTCAGCTGCAAAGCGTCTGTAAACGTACCGCTTTTGGGGGTGATTGCTATAACTATATGATGTTAGCCACCGGCTGCACTGCCATGCCGATGGTCATCCTAGAATCAGACCTGAAATACTACGATTTTTGTGCTTTAATCCCGATTATTGAAGGTGCGGGCGGAATAATTAGCGATTGGTCAGGTAATCCCCTAAAAGCTGATTCTAGCGAAGTTTTAGCCGTCTCTAATTCCGGTTTATGGCAGCAGGTTTTAGAACAAATCAGCAGAGTGGGTTAGTGCCAATACTAAGATAATTAAGGCCGGCTGAATAAATCTAAAAACCTTGTTGGGTAAGACTTTTAGACTTTTTGTCAATCAAAAAGTACCAGTTATGGGAGTGATCGTGGGAAAATTACGGGACTTTTTCTCTGAAAATTAGGTAATTGACCAGATGGGAATCAGTAAAAACCTACACCCCACACCCCACACCCCACACCCCACACCCTGTCCCCACAAAAAACTTTTTCAGCAGACCCTAATTAGTCAACAGCTAACCCACCCCCGCGGCAATTAAACGGTGGCTAATTGAGGTTGGGGACGTTTGCTGTTACGGATACCTTCGATCGCCGTCCCGTAATCGGGGGCATTAAATACCGCCGAACCTGCTACAATCGCATTGGCACCCGCTTCGAGAACTTGCCAAGTATTAGCCGGTTTTAAGCCGCCATCCACTTCAATCCAGGGATCCAAGCCTCTTTCATCGCACATTTGACGTAATTGACGGATTTTGGGGACAACTTCCGGGATAAAACTCTGGCCACCAAAACCGGGGTTAACGCTCATAATTAGGACTAAATCGCACAAATGCAGCACATATTCGATTAAATCTAGGGGAGTGGAGGGATTTAATACCACACCCGCTTGTTTACCGAGTTCGCGGATTTGGCAAAGAGTACGATGGAGGTGGGGAGAAGCATTATGTTCAGCGTGAACAGAAATAATGTCAGCACCCGCTTTCGCAAAGTCAGCCACATATTTTTCCGGTTCGACGATCATTAAATGCACATCTAAAGGTTTTTTCGTATAGGGACGAATAGCGGAGACAATCAGGGGTCCAATGGTGATATTCGGGACAAAACGACCATCCATCACATCAACGTGAATCCAATCGGCTCCTGCCTTATCCACAGCCTCGATATCGGCTCCTAATTTACTAAAATCCGCCGATAGGATCGAGGGAGAGACAACGATCGACTTCGAGCTTCCGTTTTGGGTCATGGCTAACTATAGAATTTCGTGTTTATATTTTCGTAACAATCTTATCAGCAATCAGTGATCAGTGATCACTAATCGGATTTGAGTTTTCAGTCGGGGTAATCCCAGAACATTTTGTATAAATTGTAACAGACAAAAATTTGTGATTGTTGTAAAGCAATAACCGCTACTGACAATCAAGCATTTCTACTCTAAAATAAAAGATATTGCCATCCCTGTTAGGGAATTTATTAGAAACTTGAGGTATATAAGTGTGACATAATCACAGTTTCGCATTTAACCTTCATAACCTGAAATATGAATATCATTGACGCTTTAAATCTCAAAAACCCCCAAGATTACCCCTCTAGAGAAGCCTATCAGCAAGACGTTGTCAAAGCGGTACAGGTATTGATGCGTCTAGGTATTATGGATAGTCCCTCGGCCGATTTAACCGGTTCCCTAGACTCTATCCTTGAGAAATTACAAGAGGATGAACTGGCTATCTACGGTAGAAAACGCAGTAAACAAGAAATTATCGCCGATTTAAAGCAAGTTAATAGTGAAATTGCCGAACTCGATCGAGAAATAGCCGACTTAGAATGGCAAATTGCGCTCAAAAAAGCTGAAATATCTGTTAATGAAGCATCTTAGGGTTTTTTATCTTGATTCTGTTTCGGTTTCTCCAAACTGAGCGCAATAATCATCCGCACTAATAAACTTCATCGTGAGTCCCAATTGACTCTAAAAGAATTGCCTGTTTCTGCTCATATTCAACGAATTTAAAGACAATTCTTAAATCATAGCCGACACTACAAGCATAAGAATCTTTAAGCTCCCCTTTTAATTTGTGTGTTCTTAATCGAGGTTGAAATGGATCTACGGATAATAAAGCTAAAGTTTCTTGGATATTTTGAACTAAAAAAGCCTGTTTTTTCACAATTTTTCGAGCATTTCTAATAAATATATTGGAGCGTAATAAAACAAAATTCAGGAAAGGATTTCCTCCATGATTTGTTCAGGTGTCAGGGGTTGACATTGACCTTGTGCAAATTCTTGTTGAGCTTCTTGAACATCTCTAATCAACTCTGTTCTTTTTTGATCTCGAAGACGATTCTGTAAAATATGAATGAGATTTTCTTGATCTTCAAGAGAAAGTTGCTCGGCTGCTTCTAGAATCTCTGCAAAGGTTGTTTGTATTGCCATTTTATTAAGGGGCGATCGATTAAACTATCTAGGGTTTACAATCAAGGCTAAAAATAGCGAGAGTTACCGCATAACCATTTATTATATCGACATTTTTTGTCTAGTCAACTATTTATAACTAACTAAGTAGGGAGGCACAATTATTTGTAGGATGGGTTAGCGGTAGCGTAACCCATGCGGGCGTTGGGTTTCATACTTCAACCCAACCTACGTTCTAATCAATTAAGTCTCTTACCAGATAAGGATTTAGTCGATTTATGCCACCCTATAGAACCATACCAAGTAACGAAGAACCCATTTTTGGCGTTGTCAAATTGAAAGATGCTCCGAATCAGCACCGGAACTGAAATTACTTTGATAGGAAAGATTACATGGCATCTTGACAATTAGTGTTTAATGAACGAA
>NZ_JASJFB010000731.1:0-1265 GCF_030065455.1 Microcystis sp. M53602_WE12
AATAAAAATTTACCCAAAAACTATTGACAAGAAAAGTAAAGACTGCTAATCTGGAAACTCTAAATATTTTGAGGATTGAGAGTAATTGTCATTAACTAATCGAGAAAATGCTTTTATTCAGCCTGAAAAACTCATTGATTATTTACTTTCAGAAAATCACCCTGTTGGTAAATCAAAAGCCAAGTTTTTTCGTGAACTCGGTTTTAATGAAGAAAATGTAACGTTTTTAGAACAAGAATTGTCAAAAATAGTAAGAAATCAAGATGTTACTGAGGTAATTACTACAGAACATGGTACTAAATATGTAATAATAGGAACAATCAATACTCCTAAAAATAAATCAGTTACTCTTCTTACAGTCTGGATTATTGATTTAGGCAAAGATACGCCAAGGTTTGTTACTGCTCGACCATTTTTAAAAAATAAAGGCTAACCAGAATTATGATCAAAGAGCTAGATGTAATTAATTTAACCCATGACATTCAAGAACATGGTTTAAAAAAGGGAACTCAAGGAGCGGTTGTTCATTGTTATGATGATCAACAAGCTTATGAGGTAGAGTTTGTCAATGATGAAGGGGAAACTTTGGCTTTATTAACTTTAGCAAAAGCTGATATTCAACTAGAACAAGAATTAATCATTGGCGAAGTTTTAGAAATCATCAATGCTTTACCCCCTAATTTATTAAGAGAAGTAAGAGATTTTGCTAAAGTTTTAGAACATAGAAAGTGATGAAGTCGGGCAAAGTTTACTACCCCAGTAGCATCAGGTGGGGGTTTTATTCGGGAAATTTAAGCTGAGTCTAAACTCAACAAAAATTCACTCAAAAACTCTTGACTCGGCAGAAAAGAGGTAGTACGAAATAGGAATAGAACAATATATGGAGGACTTACCCCATGAAAACTAAAAAACTGACACCCCGCAACGCTGCTCCTGTCCAACGGGAAAATACCGCTACCGTCTCTCGTGATGGTAATGGGATTGCTCCTTTACTGACTGGGCAAGTGGAGCGTATCGGCGGTTATGTTGGTATAATTCGGGTGAATCCTTTTGCGGGGGATGACGCAGAGTAGTCCGCTTGATTCTAGCACGAACCTCAAAAAATGTCAAAAGTCTTTTTCTCCTTGCAGCAATTCCAAATTCAGAATGTAGCAAGGAATACAGAATACAAAACGCTTTTGCCCTGTAGCTCCCCATCCAAAATCAAGAAGAATTAACGCGAGTAACAGGGATGGCCTCATCGAGCATAAAGTCTAAAAGGTGGT
>NZ_JASJFB010000413.1:0-4971 GCF_030065455.1 Microcystis sp. M53602_WE12
GAGTGATCAGGGGGAAATTCAGGGACTTTTTCCCTGAAAATTAGGTAATTGACCCCCTCAAAATCGGTAAAACCCCACACCCCACACCCCACACCCTACACCCTGCCCCTAGGAAAAACTTTTTCAGCAAACCCTAATTAAGCGACGATGAAAGAACCGTTAATTGAATTGAGAGGAGTATCGAAAAGATTCGGGGATAATGTTATTCTCGAAGGTTTAGATTTAACCATTTATCGAGGGGAGGCCCTGGTAATTATCGGGCCGTCGGGAACGGGAAAATCAACGGTTTTACGGTTAATTGCGGGATTAACGGGGATAAATGCTGGAGAAATTCGTATTAAAGGTCAATTGCGTCAGGGATTGCTAGAAGATGGTCGAGAAGCGATGCGAACTTCCTTAGTTTTTCAACAAACGGCCCTGTTTGATTCTCTCACCGTCGGGGAAAATGTCGGTTTTTATCTTTATGAACAAACTAATTTAAAAAAAGCCAGAATTAGGGAATTAGTGGAAAAAAGCTTGGAAATGGTCGGTTTACAGGGAATTAGTAACCTTTATCCTTCGGAACTATCGGGGGGAATGCGTAAACGGGTGGCTTTTGCCCGCGCTATTATCACTAATCCCGATAATCCCGCCGATAATCCTGAATTACTGCTGTATGATGAACCTACCGCCGGATTAGACCCGATAGCTTCCACAATTATCGAGGATCTAGTGCGGACTCTCCATGAAAAATCGGGGTCTGCGAACACTTATGTGATGGTTTCTCACCAACAAAGCACCATCCGACGCACCGCCGATCGAGTAGTATTTCTCTATCAGGGAAAAGTGCAATGGCAGGGATTAGTGGCAGATATCGATCGTACCGATCATCCCATGATTCGGCAATTTTTTAGTGCCAGCATTGAAGGCCCGATTAGGACAATCGTTTAAGCTAGATTAAGCTAAATTAAGAACTATCGAGAATGAGAGAAAAATCATGCAGAGTTCGCGAGCTTTACGGGAAGGAAGACTAGGTTTGTTTGCTCTAGGCGGATTATTAGTCTTTGGGGCGCTCGCTATCTGGGTTCGGGGGGGGGGATTTGGTCAGAAAACCTATCAATTAATCTTCGAGTTTGCCGACGTGGAAGGGTTACAAGTCGGGGCGCCGGTGCGTTTTCGCGGGGTGAGAGTGGGAAGAATTACGAGTTTTATCCCGGGGAGTAATCAAGTGGAAGTTATTGCCGAGATTGCTTCTGCTACCTTAGTTATGCCTAGGAAGGTAACTGTTACTACCAATCTTTCCGGATTAATTGGGGAGGCAGCCATCGATATCACTCCCTTAGTTTCTTTAAGTGCTGAGTCCAAAAATCTCGACCCTCTGAGTCCCGACTGTGATCAACAGCTAATTCTCTGTAATAATACTCGTTTACAGGGGACAACAGGAACACAATTAATGTCTAGTGTTGGTCGTTTAGTGGATACTTTTACCAGTCCTGAATTTGTGGGTAATCTCAATGATGTCACCAAAAATACCGCTATAGCAGCTCAAAAAATCGCCCGTTTATCCGATGATACCTCCCAGACTATCCGTAATGCCCAAAGAGAAATCTCTCGTCTATCTTTGGAATTAGCTACCACCAGTCGCTCGGTGACTAATACAGCTAATAATGCCTCCCGTTTTGTCAATACTTTAGATAATACCGTTCAGGAAAATCGCAGTCAAATCAGCAGAACTTTTCAACAATCTTCCCAATTAGTCGCTAATCTCAATGCTGTTCTCAGCGAAAATCGGGGACAAATTGTTAATACTCTCGATAATATTAATCAAGCTAGTTTAGGTATTGGTAGTCTCGCTAATAATCTCAATAATACCGCCATGAGGTTGAATGCAGGTTTAGATGAAATTGATACTAAACAAGTCATGCAAAATATCGAGACTATTTTGAATAATGCGGTGGAAACATCGAATAATTTACGAGAAATTACTAAAACTATTAACGATCCTGCTACAATTGTCGTACTGCAAAAAACTCTCGAATCCGCTAGGGTGACTTTTGAAAATACTCAAAAAATCACCTCCGATATCGATGAGTTAATCGGTGATCCCCAATTTCGCGAGAATTTAAGACGTTTAATTGATGGCTTAAGTAATTTGCTTTCTTCTGGCGAACAATTAGAATATAATTTGCGTATCGCTCAAACTTTAGATACCATGACTCAAGAGTTAGCCAAACAAAAAGTTTTGACCATCTCTCGACCTTTAAATCCTCAGCAAATGCAACTCTATCCCCAATTTATCGTTCAACAACCTCCCACCAGTGAAAAATGACAAAACAGCACAATTCAAGCGATAGATTATGAATTATGAATTGTGAATTATGAATTATGAATTAGGGAGAATAAATAAAAATAATCTCCTGTCTCCTGTCTCCTGTCTCCTGTCTCCTGTCTCCTGTCTCCTGTCTCCTATCTCCTATCTCCTATCTCCTGTCTCCTGTCTCCTGTCTCCTATCTCCTATCTCCTGTCTCCTGTCTCCTGTCTCCTGACGGCTAAAATAACTGATAACTGATAATAATATGTCGAAATCAATTTGTATTACTCTTGGAACTCGTCCCGAAGCGATTAAATTAGCTCCCGTTATTCGTGCTTTTCAAGAATCGGAACAGTTTCAAACCCATGTAATTCTGACGGGACAGCATAAAGAAATGGTAGCGCAGGTGATGGAATTATTTGCTTTAAAAGCAGATGAAAATCTGGATATTATGCAAACCCGTCAAACCTTAACTGATATTACTTGCCGCAGTTTACGCGGTTTAGAAACAGTTTTTGAGCGCATAAAACCAGATTTAATTATTGTGCAAGGTGATACTACTACTGCTTTTGCTGCTGCTTTAGCGGCTTTTTATCAACAAATTCCCATCGCCCATGTGGAAGCCGGATTAAGAACGAATGATATCTATAATCCCTATCCCGAAGAAGCTAATCGTCGCCTAATTTCTCAACTGACTACCCTACATTTTGCTCCCACAACTTTAGCCGTAGAAAATTTACAAAAATCTGGGGTGACAGGAAATATTCACCACACCGGCAATACGGTTATTGATGCTTTATTAACCGTAGCCAAAACCGCGCCAGAATGTCAAATTGCGGGCCTAAATTGGTCAGATTATCGGGTTTTATTAGCCACGGTTCACCGCCGGGAAAATTGGGGCGAACCCTTACAGGATATTATCAAAGGATTCACTTTGTTATTAGAAAAATATGCCGATACAGCCCTATTATTACCCCTGCATCGCAATCCCACCGTCCGAGAACCAATTCAGTCCGCTTTGGGCAATCATCCCAGGGTATTTTTAACTGAACCTCTCGATTATGCCGAGTTAGTGGGGGCGATTCAACGCTGTTATTTATTATTAACTGATTCTGGGGGCATTCAAGAAGAAGCCCCTAGTTTAGGAAAACCAGTTTTAGTATTGCGAGAAACCACAGAAAGACCGGAAGCAGTGCAAGCGGGAACAGCGAAATTAATTGGGACTAATCCGGAGCAAATTTTAGCAGAAGCGGGAGAATTATTAGGGGATAAAATCGCCTATGATCGTATGGCTAATGCAATTAATCCTTTTGGAGATGGACAAGCATCCCAAAGAATCCTCCAAATCGTCCAAGATTTTTTGGCTTAATCTATGACTACTTGGTTGGGTATCGACCCCGGATTAGCGATTGTCGGTTGGGCTATTCTCCGGGATAATAGTGAGTTAATGCCGATTTTAGTCGATTACGGCACGATCGAAACTTCTAAAAATCTTTCTACTGCCCAGCGTTTGATCGAAATTGAACGGGATTTAAAGGAGTTAATCGCAGAATATAAACCGGGGGAAATTGCCGTGGAAATGCCCTTTTTTAACCGGCAAATCAAGGCAGCCGGTGGAGTCCTGCAAGCATTGGGAATTATCAATCTAGTTAGCTGTCGCGATGGGGGAATTGAACCGATTTTTCTCCATCAAGCTAGTTGGAAATGTCATCTGGGCCATGGTAAGGCCACTAAAGCTGAGGTGGCCGAAGAAATTAAGTATTTATTCGGATTGACAAAAATGCCCATTAATGATGCTGTAGATGCTATAGCGATCGCATACGCTGCTTTCAGTGGCGTTCGCAATCAAATCTCTTGAAGCAATTTGACGAAATTGGCGCAAAAATTTAGCTGACAACTAAAAGCCATCTTTAAGCTTGCACTATCTTAGTTCGATGGGACGGTTGAAGATAATAAGGCCTTCAAATATCTTTGATTAGCGTTGGGTTTCCTTCCTCAACCCAACCTACCATATCAGCGATCGCACCAAAGGGTTTAAGTGTGGAATTGTGATAATTGTCATCGTCAATGCTAATAAAAATATGGTATAGTTCTTAAATGAGTATAAGTTTAAAATAATGAAAATAAATGAAAATAAAAGTTTCTCAAAAAAAGGGATCATCAAACGAAGTTAACCCTCAGTTAAAGCATATTGCCTATTCGATGGACGCACTGATTACAGGCTTTTATATTTGGTTGGGTTCTTTTTGTTGGCGATTGGGGGGTAGTGATGCAGAAGAAAGTTATCCAGGAACAATACATAGTTTTGCGGGTATCAGCTTAGTTTTACCTGGTTATCAAATTTTTACAACCTATAAAGGGAGTTATGACCCTCGATAAGCATCAAATTGATGGTCTTTAGGTATAATGGGGCTTGACCGGTGGTATCAGTTATATCACCATAAGCGAATGCGTAATACCCGTCCTATATCTTGGATTAAAGCGGCACGGAAAGATTTTCAAAAGTTTCCCAAGGAAGCCCAAGAAATTGTACTTGACGCTTTAACTAGGGCTTGCTGAATAAATCTAAAAACCTTGTTGGATAAGGCTTTTAGACTTTTTTGACCTCAAAAAGTGCCGACCATTGGAGGGATCGGGGGTAAAATTCAGGTACTTTTTCCCTGAAAATTAGGTAACTGAC
>NZ_JASJFB010000338.1:0-6648 GCF_030065455.1 Microcystis sp. M53602_WE12
AAGCAACGGATAAAAGTAGCTAGGCTTCATCTTAAAGTGTCAAGACAACGTAAAGACAAAGCAATTAAAGACGCTTTGGCGTTAGTCCAGTCTAATGATCTGGTAGTTTATGAGGCTTTAAAGGTAAGAAACTTAGTCAAAAACCGTAAGCTTGCCAAGTCGATTAGTGATGCTTCTTGGTATCAATTCACTGAATGGTTGAATTATTTTGCCAAGATTTATCGGATTGTCTGTGTTGCTGTTCCTCCCCATTTCACGACTCAAGATTGTTCAGTTTGTGGGACGAGAGTTCAAAAATCATTAAGCACTAGAACTCATCAATGCCCCAATTGTAAAACAGTCTTAGATAGGGATCATAATGCAGCAATAAATATCCTTAAAAAAGGGTTGCAATACTTGGGAAATCATCTCAACGGTACTGTTGGGCAAACAGAAACCGACCCAAACGCCTTGGGAGAGTCCGGCCTCTGGATTCTTAATGGAGACATTGAGAATCTAAGCTGTCTCGTTGAACAAGGAATTTCTAACAGCGATGTGGAAAGAGTCCCCCGTCACAGCGTAGCTTGACGGTGGGAGTATGTCAAGCAATGCTGCCCTCGCCCAAGGACTTCTCAGCGCGGCGGGATTAGACACAAAAACTTGGGTACAATTGGCAGTCAATCTCGCCTATAATCTGCCCAATAGTCGCAAGGATGAATTAGAAGCGGACCGACTGGGTTTAAACAATCTAGCTGAGGCTGGTTATGCAGCCAAGGCGATGATCTCCTTGATGGGAAAATTAGCACAACAGGGGGGTTCTACCCCGACAATTCTCAGCACCCATCCTGCTACAAGTGATCGCATTTTGGCACTACAAAAACAGCTTAATTCGGTTAATAACAGGCAGAATCAAGGTTTAGACGAGGATTATTACCAATTGCAGATTCGTTCTCTCCGCTAATCAGACAATTTCCTGAACAGATAAAAACTCGGCCACCGCTTGATTAAAACTTTCAGGTTCCCCTAAAAATGCCCAATGATTACCCGGTATCTTTTTAATCTCTAGAGAAGTTAAATACTTTTTATAAGATTGAATTTGCCAAGCAGTGCGATTTAATCCCTGTTGGGGAAGGATTAATAAACTGGGAATATCTAAAGTTTTAGTTAATCCGGCAAACCCCATGACATCCTCAAAAATTTCCCCGCGTGCCGATAAAGTGAATTTACCACTCCAACTGCCATCAGCTTTTTGTTCAATGGCATTTTTAAACACCTCTTGCTGTAGATTTGACCAACCTTTATATTGTTTTAATTGACGAGCGATCGCCTCTATGCTCTGATAACTATCAAAGGAGCGAGTAATCTTTAAAAAGGGCAAAACTTGATAGAGAATTGGAAAAGTTATCCTAATCCAACTAGGCATTTTATCGATAAAAAAGGGATCGACTAAAATTAAACTCTTAAATACTTCCGGCTGTTGAGTTGCCCAAATTGCCGCTATTTTAGCACTCCAAGAATGACCTAAAATATGTGCTTGCGTCCAACCTAAATGATTAATTAAAGCCCTTAAATCGCCGATATAATCCTGAAAGTGATAACCGGTTGCCGGTTTACCGCTTTCCCCATGTCCCCGCAAATCTGGGGCAATAACTTGATAATTTGAGCTTAAATAATCGCCCAAGCTTGACCAAACCAAAGCATGATCCGCCATGCCGTGCAATAATAATAGAGGCATACCTCGATCGCTCCATTGTAAATAGGAAATTTCCATCGAGTTATTGGTAAAAGTCTGGCGTTGTGGCATAAATTCTCGACTGATTTTTACTCTATAATTTACCTATCACTTAATAAAACTTCATACAATGGCACGACAATCTCCGCTCACTGGGACTAGCTTAGAACAATTGTCTTGGACATGGCAAGGTCACACCATCCCCTACACTGTGCGGGGAGAAGGACAACCCCTAGTATTAATTCACGGTTTTGGGGCATCTATCGGTCATTGGCGCAAAAATATCCCCGTTTTAGCGGAAAATGGCTATCAAGTCTATGCCCTAGATCTTTTGGGATTTGGGGGTACAGATAAGCCCGCTTTAGATTATAGTCTCGACCTTTGGCTGCGGCAAATACAAGACTTTTGGCGAGAAAAAATGGCAAAACCGGCGGTATTTATCGGTAATTCCATCGGGGGACTGATTACCTTAATGCTGATGGCAGAATCTCCCGAAATCACTGCTGGAGGAGTAATTATTAACTGTGCCGGAGGATTAAACCATCGTCCCGAAGAATTAAATTTGCCGCTGCGTTTAATCATGGCTGCCTTTACCGGTTTAGTTAGTTCTCCCGTGACAGGAAAGTTTATTTTTGGACAGGTAAGGCAGAAAAATCGCATCCGTAACACCTTAAAACAGGTTTATCGGGATCATACCGCGATTACCGAGGAATTAGTCGAAATTCTCTATCAACCCTCCTGTGATGCGGGTGCGTGGGGAGTGTTCGCATCGGTGTTGACGGCACCCCCCGGACCTTCTCCCCTGGAATTATTACCGCAAATCGATCGCCCTTTATTGGTACTCTGGGGAGAGGATGACCCTTGGACACCGATCGCCGGTTCGGTAATTTACCAAGAAAGAGCTAAAATGGGAAATAATACCCAATTTTATCCGATTGCCAAAGCTGGTCACTGTCCCCACGATGAACATCCCGAAAAAGTTAATCAATTAATTTTGAGTTGGCTGTCGGAAATGGGGATTTAGTCAGTTATCGAAGATTTTAGCGATTAATAGTTACTGGAGAAATCTGCCAATCGGGGCGAAGATTTTTCGCCCCTTGCAGATAGACGTGCTGCATTTCGCTTTGCAGTTTGGGAGTATTAACGTGGAGAATTACGCGAATACACTTGTCCAGACTACCAACGACGTGCATCTGTTGCACATCGAGGAGGGGGACATTTTGCCAATGGGGACGTTCGCGAGCGATAGCGGCGGGGAAAATCGCGTCTAAATCCTGAGTTGCCGTAAAGATAATACTAACAATATCATCGGGATCGAGACTATTGTGGATTTCGATCGCTTCGAGGAGTTCTGTTACTGCTTCTCGTATAGCTTCAATAGTATTAGCCGTTACTGTCGTTGCTCCCCGAATGGCTCGAACCTTCCACTGCACGATTGTCATCCTCCGCTAATCCTGATGAGTCAATTTTAGGGGTTAACGCGCCCTTTTTCTCGACTTTAATCTGGCCATCAGGGTCGGTATAACCACAATAGTTGTCCGTTAACTTCCAATTCAAATTCTAGGCGCTGTAGGGTTTTTTGTAATCCTGGGGGTATTGGGGAACGATTGCCCGTCAGACGACTGAGGAGGGGTTTCGGTTCTTCGATAGTCTGACATTTAGTTTTATCTGGGGGTAATCCTGCCAATTCTAGCGCCCAAAGTCGGGCATCTTCCTCGGTTCCCAAGCGATCAACCACTCCTAATTCTAACGCCTGTTGGCCGGTAAAAATGCGCCCATCGGCAAAACTTTTCACCTGATTGACATCTAAATTTCTCGCTCCGGCGACGGTTTGCAGAAATTGCTGATAACTGGTATCGATCATATCCTGGAGAATTCTTTCTTCTTCATCAGTTAATTCTCGATCGAAGGAGAGAATATCTTTATAGGGGCCAGATTTAATCACTTTAAACGAAACTCCCACCTTATCCAACAATCTTTCCAGATTGTTCCCTCTGAGGATAACACCGATCGAGCCAGTAATCGTGCCGGGGTTAGCCATAATATAATTGGCCCCCATACCGATATAAACGCCGCCAGAGGCGGAAATATTGCCAAAACTAGCGATTATTTTCGTGTTTTTTTGTAACCGCTTCAATGCTTCATAAATTTCTTGGGAATCCCCCACGGTTCCCCCGGGGGAGTCAATGCGGAGAAGTAGGGCGGGATATTGCCTTTCTTTGACGATTTCTAGGGCTTTTAAGACTCTTTTGCGGGTATCGGAGGCAATTGCACCTGTAATTTCTATTCGAGCGATTTGTTTGTGGGTTTTCGGTTTAAAAGGCCAGACCATCAGGTTTAAATATCTCTCAAAAAAGGACTCTTTCTAATCTAACGCTTTGATCGTTCCGGGTTAAGCAGACGTTATATTTCAGAATTTAAGGACAAAATGTCTGGTTAAGTGTTTGACATCCTCACGGCCAGGGCCGGACGGTGATGACCGGGCAGCTCGAACAAGATTTATTCAGCAAACCCTAATTAGGGCTGGCTGAATAATGGTAAAACCCTTTTAAAATAAGGCTTTTGACCTGTTAAAATCCGATGTTAGTGCCAGAATATAGGATTAGGACATTCAAAAAACTTGCATTATCCTTCTCTTAGTAGATAAACTGGTACAAAAAAGAAGGGCAACAAAGCCTGAAACGACCGGCTACTGACGACCGGCTACTGACTCCTAACCCCACCAACAAACTTTTTGCCGCAGACCCTAAGTAGGGTTTGCTGAATAAATCTAAAAACCTTATCCAACAAGGTTTTTAGACTTTTTTCCCCTCAAAAAGTGCCGACCATTGGAGTGATTGGGGGGAAAATTCCTGGACTTTTTCCCTGAAAATTAGCTAATTGACCACCTGAAAATCGGTAAAACCCCACACCCCACACCCCACACCCCACACCCTACCCCCACGAAAAACTTTTTGCCGCAAACCCTAAGTAGGGCAAGGGGCAGTAGAAGCTGATGGGCAAATCGCCATTCGGAGCAATTACCGACCTGAACAAGGAAATTACAGATTTTTTCAAGCTAGGATCAAAGATTTTGTATCGAAAAATACAAAACTGGTCAAAGTGACTGTTTAGGATGGATTTTTTGAGAAGCTTAAGAACCGATTCATACGTCAAAGGAGTTTTCCATGCCCGAAACGCCACAAGAAGTCTTGAAAATGATTCAGGACAACAATATTAAGATTATCGACCTGAAATTTATTGATATGCCAGGTATCTGGCAACATTGCTCGTTCTACTACGATCAAATCGATGAAAGCTCTTTCAGCGATGGTGTTGCCTTCGATGGTTCCAGTATTCGCGGTTGGAAAGCAATTAACGAATCCGACATGGCCATGGTTCCCGATCCTACCACCGCTTGGATCGATCCCTTCTACAAGGAACCCACCCTAAGCATGATCTGTAGCATCAAAGAACCGAGAACCGGTGAATGGTATAGCCGCGATCCTCGCTCTATTGCTCAGAAAGCGATCGATTATCTTAGCACTACCGGTTTAGGTGATACCGTATATTTTGGACCGGAAGCGGAATTTTTCCTCTTTGATAGCGCTCGTTTCGACCAAACCGCCAACGCAGGCTATTACTACATGGATAGTGTCGAAGGTCGTTGGAATAGCGGTAAAGACGAAAAAGACGGAAATCTTGCCTATAAACCCGCCTACAAACAGGGTTATTTCCCCGTTAGTCCCACCGATACCTCTCAAGATATTCGCACGGAAATGCTCTTAACCATGGCCGACTGCGGAGTTCCCATCGAAAAACATCACCATGAAGTCGCTACTGGTGGTCAAAACGAGTTAGGGATTAAATTCTCTACCCTAGTACGGGCTGCCGACTACTTGATGACCTATAAATACTGCATCAAGAACGTGGCCAAGAAATACGGTAAAACCGTCACCTTTATGCCTAAACCCATCTTTGGTGATAATGGTTCCGGGATGCACGTTCACCAGTCTATCTGGAAAGATGGTCAACCCCTGTTCGCTGGGGATAAATACGCCGGACTTAGCCAAATGGCACTGCACTACATCGGTGGTTTGCTTAGACACGCTCCCGCACTCTTAGCTTTAACTAACCCCACCACCAACTCTTACAAGCGTCTCGTCCCCGGTTTTGAGGCCCCTGTAAACCTGGCTTACTCCCAAGGTAATCGCTCCGCTTCGATTCGGATTCCTTTATCGGGAAGCAACCCGAAAGCCAAACGTTTAGAATTCCGCTGTCCTGACGCGACTTCTAACCCCTACCTCGCTTTTGCAGCTATGCTCTGTGCCGGTATCGATGGGATTAAAAATCAAATTGAACCGGGGGAACCTCTCGATGTGGATATCTACGAACTCAGTCCCGAAGAATTGTCAAAAATACCCTCTACCCCCGGTTCTTTAGAAGCAGCTCTGGAAAGTCTCGAAAAAGATCACGCTTTCTTGACCGATTCTGGTGTCTTTACCGAAGACTTTATCCACAACTGGATCACCTACAAGCTCGATAACGAAGTTAACCCGATGCGCTTACGTCCTCACCCCTACGAGTTCTCTCTCTACTACGATGTCTAAGGTTTGATTGACCAATCATTAATACTAGGGGAGGCTTTTGTCTGCCCTTTTTTTTCCGAATCAGCAAGTCAGTCCCGATGAAAAAATTTTCACCACCGCAGATGAAAGAGGTTTCCTTCCCCACACCCCAACCCCCAGGAAACACTTTTTGCCGCAAACCCTAGTATAATCCCTTGCTGCCAATTAAGTAGGGAGGCACAATTATTTGTAGGATGGGTTAGCGGTAGCGTAACATAATCGGGCGTTGGGTTTCATGCTTCAACCCAACCTACGTTCATCTTATATTTAATTCCACCCACCCACTTAGCATAAAATAGGATTAATTGACCAGAATTTTGGGGCGATAGT
>NZ_JASJFB010000745.1:0-1797 GCF_030065455.1 Microcystis sp. M53602_WE12
ACCAATAAAGCTGAGAGGGAATCCGAACTAGGGAAGTATTCGGAGGTCTGTGCCAGATTGTGTCTCGATGCGGTAGTCTCTACTTGCGTCGCCTAAATTGGTTTAGGCAAGCCCCGTCCCTTTTAGGGCGGGGTTAGTGACAATTATCCCTTGCTAGGCTAGGCTAAGGGCATTATAATCCCTGTCCCCCTCGATCGACTACAAAAGATAGCTTCGCACCGCTGCCACTAGCCTTTCTGTCCAAAAATTGGCTAATTCTAGGGTTTCTGCTTCCACCATCACCCGAATTAAGGGTTCTGTCCCGGAAGCGCGCACCAAAATTCTGCCTTTTTCTGCCATAGCTGTCTCAGCTTTGCGGATTTCTCGCCGCAAAGGTTCACATTGCTGCCAATTACGTCGCACTTCTCTATCTTCCACCCGCACATTGCGTAAAATCTGCGGATAGGTGACAAAGCTATGATCGACTAAGTTAGCCAAGGAAACCGCCGATTTCTGCACTAAAGCCGCTAAATGTAGGGCGGTTTGCATTCCATCCCCAGAAACCCCGTAATGATGGCAGAGAATATGACCGGATTGTTCACCCCCTAGCATGGCTCCAGTTTCCCACATTTGCGCCTGAACGTGCTGATCGCCCACGGCAGTCCGCAAGAATTGACCCCCCAGTTTTTGCCAAGCGCGTTCAAAACCTAAATTAGCCATCACCGTTGCTACTAATAACCCATCGGGTAGCTGTCCGGCTTCTAAGAGGGAACGACCCCAAAAATAGAGGATATAATCGCCATCTACTACTCTACCTTGACTATCCACGGCCAGGACTCGATCGGCATCGCCATCGAAGGCAAACCCTAAATCCGCTTGCTGATTAATCACCGCCGCCTGTAAGCTTTCTAAATGGGTAGAACCACAATTAACGTTAATGCGATCGCCGTCGGCTCGATCGTGTAGGCAGATAACTTCCGCCCCCAAGGTTTGGAATACTAAAGGTGCTAGGTTAACGGCTGCCCCCCAAGCCAGATCCAAAACTATTTTTAATCCCGATAGGTTAATATCCCTCCCGACGGAATCAATGACAGCTTGATAATATTTTTGGATTAATTCGGGACAAAAAGTCGCTTTTCCCCAATTTTCTGGTTTATCTGCTAATTCTAAATTGCCTCTTAAACCCGCTTCTATCTGTGCCGCTAAAGTGCCAGATAATTTTAAACCGCTGCTGTCAAAAAATTTAATGCCGTTATCTTCGGGAGGATTATGACTGGCAGAAATCATGATCCCCCCCATCGCTTCGCTTTCTCTGGTTAAATAGGCGACGCAGGGAGTGGGACATAATCCCAGTTGCCAGACTTCTATTCCCGCCCAAGTTAAACCCGCAGTGATAGCATTGGCTAACATATCACTGGAATTACGGGAATCTTGACCGATAATTACTGGTTTGGTGACACCAGCTTGATTTTTTAATACCTGTCCTGCCCAAAATCCGATTTGTAGCGCTAGGGGGGCAGTTAATAATTCTCCCACTTGGCCGCGAATTCCGTCCGTGCCAAACAGGGGTGATGACGGTAATTCGATCAAACCCCCTAAGGATAACAGGGGATGCGATCGAGTTTTTTGCCCATTTTGATACGACAGAGAAGCTACCATGGCCGATTCCTTTCCTCACACAACACACTCAGAGGATAACATGATCACCGATTTTTTAAAATCAATGTTCCCAGTTGACCTTAATTCTCTTTCCGGGGTTCCTTACATAGGGTGTGGGGTGTGGGGTGTGGGGTGTGGGGTGTGGGGTGTGGGGTGTGG
>NZ_JASJFB010000109.1:0-11553 GCF_030065455.1 Microcystis sp. M53602_WE12
ATGGCTTTTAAATGTTGATCTAGTTGTTCTTTTTGGTCTGTATTCATGATTCTACCGTTTAATTGTTTCTCTTTATTTTGCCTTAGCTAACGTTTTTAGTCTCTAAGCATTTATACTTATGGCAAAATTGGGATGCTCCCAAGTGACTTACCATTAACTTGGTTGAGTTTTTCGACTACAAATTGTGGGAGGTGAACTTTTTCCGCTCTAGCCTCACAACAATCCCTTACTGCTATCACAAAAGCTTTAGGTACGCTATCAAGTTGTTCGAGAAACTTTTGCCACTCTTCTTGTTTTTGATCTTTTGCATAAAGATCAACTAAATGCCAAGCTGCTAGATATTCTGCCAGAGGTTCAAGAATGAAATGAATTTTATCCTTAGAAGTTTGGTTCGTTTGAATGAGGTGTAGCTTTTCTTCTAAATATTCTAGTCGTTCTTCAGCATCATTACCTCCCAAAGTAACCAGTGCCTCCGAACGCATAATTTCTGAGGGTTGATAGCTATTCTTCAGGCAAGCCCAAGCTAGAGACTTGGCATCTTGATCGACAATGCGATCACCTGATCTGTTTTCTTCTTTAATTTCTCGGTTGAGTTCATCGAGGTATTTGAGCATTAATTCTGGAATATTATTCGGCAAAGTTAATTCTTGCGCCACTTTGACTTTCTTTTCAATTAACTGTTCGGCATATAATTTTACGAACATAGGTGTAATCCTTTTTTGACCGACAATTTCGGATAACTTAGCACAATCTTTATATAACTCCTTGTCAGTAAAGAGTTGCCGCACCCCTTTCTTAACTAAATAGGTTTCTAAAAAAGTAGAAATTTGACTTCCTGTAAGTTGACAAGGTTGGATCGTCAAAACACTACCCAAGGATTCTTCTTGCCGGGAGGTGACCACTAAAGTATGAACTGGAAAATCTGGCTGTCCAGGACGAATTAATTTGCGTGTAGTTTCACTCATTTCTGACAAATGATCTACAATGACCAATATTCGCTGCTTCATCAGCAGATGTTTAAGGAGTTCTGGAGAAACACTTTCTTCTGTAATTGCTGCTTCTAGTTGACCTCGAATAGCGGCTAAAAAAGGTTTTTCCCCTCCCGAATTATCAATCTCTATATTTTCTTCAATCAGCACCGGTAACATCCGATGTTTACAGAGACGCTCTTCTTTATTATCTGACATTGCCCATTGAGCAATTTGATAGGCTATACTGGTTTTTCCAACTCCACTTTCTCCCCAGATAAGCAGATGTCTTGGGAAAGATTCTTTTAAATCTTGACTGGTGAGTTGTTCAATCGTTGTCAGATTATCACCAGAATCAGTCTGGACAGGAAGGGGGACATAAATTGTATGATGCTGGACGGTAGGTTTATGAAGGAAGTCTTGTTTCACTTCTTTAAAGTATCTTTCTACCCATCGATCTAAAACTCTTGGATGATATTTTAAAAGTGGGAAGAAACTCAGAATTGATGCAATTGCCTTCGCTACAGGGTGAGCTTCAAAAGCAGGTTTCCAGATTTGTTCATCAATCTTAAGTAACCAGAGAGGAGAGAGCCAAAAAACTAGCAGATTGGTGAGAAATAAGCTACCAAAAATTTTAATATAAGGATGAGTAATAATACTTATCAGCCACTGTTGAGATACCTTATTTTGTCGTTCTTTAAGAAAATCTAGTCTTCGAGCAAGAATATCTTGTTGTTGCACGAATTTTTCTTTTTTTTCTTTGTCTTGCCATTCTGATTGATAAGCTGATTCCATTGCTTTTTTAGCATTCTCTAAATCCGTGATCGCTTGAGATAATCCGTCTGTCTCTTTCTGACGCTGATATTGATCCTGTAAGGAAGTTGCAATATTACTCAATCCAACAGATGAACTCACTCGCAAATCTTCATTTTTATCTTCTAGAAACTTGATTAATTCTTGTCGGCTACTAGAGGTATAGGGATCGATTTTACTTAAAGCTTCAACAGCATTATTTCGCACTGTCTGATCGGAGTCAGTTTGCAGCAATTTAATTAACACTTTTACAGCTTCTTCATCTCTCTTGCCAATACTATGAATTGCTTGAACTGCCACTTGACGAGCTGTATCATTGGGTTCATTTTTTACAATATCAATTAATTCAGGTAATGCTTTTTCAGCTTTATTACCCATTTTAATCAAAAGAGCGAAAGTTTGGGTTCGCAAAGTATAATTTTTGTCCTTCAAGAGAGGAATTAAGTTGTCTATGTCAATAACTTTTATATTGGATTTTGCATCTAATGTTTCTATAACTTTCTTGCGAACAAACCAAGCTGAATCATTCTTGACAGATGTATTCAGGGCAGTTTTAACACTTGTGTCTGTTGAGGTAATTCCTGCTAATACTTCAGCAGCACCTTGACGGACAAATCCATTGGGATCTGTTTCGAGCAGTTTAATAAGTTGAGGAACAGCTTTTTGTGATTCTTCTTTGTTTATTATACTTCCTAATGCTCCTGCTGCTGCTCTTTTTACATCGCTATCCTGATCATCTAGAGCTTTAATAAGATAGTCAACAGTTCCATTAGCATTAATTTTTCTGACAGCTTCGATCGCACTGCGGCGCACTTGCGGGTTTTCATCCTCGAAAGCAATCAATAGGTAGGGTTTAGCAGGTTCAGCTTCTGTGCCAACACCACCTAGTACGTCAGCAGATTGACTGCGTAATTCTGGGGGCAGCCGTTTATCATTGAGGACATTAATTAAAGCACACATGACATCTTCTTGCTTTAATTCTGGATACAGAAATTCCCCCCACTGCTTAATTGTCTCTAATTGGTCATTTTTTACCTCTTGATTGACAGGCTTTTTCTGATTTAGCCTGATTTTCAGTTTCTCTTCAATCAAAAACTTGACCTCTTCACTGTTGCAATTGAGTGCTAACCCTTTTTGGCTCAATGTTAGAGGGGATAAAAGACTCAACAGGGTGACAGCCATTACTTTCCAGACTTGAAGTCGAATCGGTTTCATATCGCTATCCTCCCTTGTTGAACCAGTTGAGAGAGATAATATCACCCCCCTCATTGAATTTTACCTCCCTTCCCGCAAATCTTCTCAAGTACAGCCACACCCTCCAAACACCCGCATCTTCTAGTTAATGAGCTTGGTATTGACGACCGGCGACCGGCTACCCAAAACGAAAAGATAACTGCTGTATTTAAATTTTTACAGTTTATTTTAAATAAATCAAGAGATTTAACCCCGGAATCGTGCGCGAGAGAGTCCAGATAAGGAGAGTGATATAAAAGATGCCGATACCCCATTGATACCAAACTAAAAAAGAAATGATAGCGGGTAATTCTCGATCGCGAACTCGCCAATCATTAAAGCCTAATTTTAGCAAATTATTGAGACTTAAATCGTAATAATTTAACCAATTCCAACGCTTTTGCCAAGAAATAGGAGTATAACGATCGCGAAAGAGGGGAAATTCGGGAACCACGGGTAAACGGGTGATTAATAAGCGTAATTGTCGCATACTACCATCTTGCAGAAAATAGGAACTATCCATTAAATCGTGATAGCGTCCCCGACGATAAAGTTCGATAATTAAAATTAGGGGTAAGGGGACAAGAATTAGGGCAATAGCTGTTAAAGTTAGGAGAGGACGACTGGCAGATTGCAGGATATTAAACACACCTGAAAGGGTGAGAATAATATAGCTAGTCACCATACAAAAGATTTCATAACGACTAGGAATTACTGGTTTAGGAGTGAGACGACGCACGCGATCAATTAACCAAAATAAACAGCCAAAATAGGCAAAAATTATGATTCCTGTACCGAAAACTAAACTAAAATTTGTACCATCTTGACTTAAGAGTAATAGTAAAGCAAGGAAAGAAGTATGCAGAAAATCAGCTAACCAAGTGAGGTTAATTAGGCGAATAATTGAGATATTATTTAGCTTTTGTTTTAACTGTTGAACTCGCAATTTTTCGGTTTTGTATTCAATTTGATTAGCATCGGCAATTTGTTCTAGGGAGCGAAAATTACGAACTAAATTTCTTAAAACTGTTTCATTTCCTGCTAGGGTTGGTAAATAAATTACTTGACCAATTACTCCTCTATCTCCTAGTATTTTCGCTTTATCGGAATCAAAAGCTAATCCTGATACACTCAAATAACCATTTTTAGTAAAAGTGGAATTACTAAAATCTACCTGATCTAAAAGTTTCAGATCTTGAAAACTAACCACACCATTAAAATAACTAGACCGAAAAGCACCCGATTTTTCAAAAGTGGCATTTCTAAAGGTTAATAAACTTAAAAATCTACTCTTAGAAAATATCGGACGATCTCGCCATTGACTTTGGGAAAAATTGGCTTCTTTTTCCCAGAAAGTACGGGTAAAATCTGCGGTTTTATCGTATTTAGTTTGATCAAAATAAGCTTCAGCAGTAAAATGACTGCCATGAAAGTTAGTAATACTTTTAAAATGGACTGTGCGAAAGATGGCTTTATTTAAAAATTGACTTTGACTAAAATTTACATCTCCCATAAAAGTGGCTTGGCTAAATTTAGCCACCCTCGCAAAACGGGATTCTAACCAATTACTTTCACGACTAAATTTTGCTTGCATTGCTTCGACAATTTGCAGAAAAAAAGTCTTAGAAAAGTCCACTTCTCCCATAAATACGGTTCCCTGCAACTTCACAGGTCCACGAAATACTGTGACATTAAAAACTGGTTCATCGCTATCGAATAAAAAATTTTCGTCCTGTTGTAATAACTGTTCTTCCGTGGGTGATAATAAGGTAGCGAGAGCCACTTTTGTTAAAGGAGTCGGTAAACCCAGACGGGAAGCGATAAAATTGCCTTGAATTAAGGAATTACTAAAATCTAAACCTAGGGGTTGTTTAGCGCGATTAATTTGACCTTGAATCTGTTGATAAAATTGTTCTTGCAGTTCCTTATTTTCATCGCGGATATCGATAACCAAATTGGCTAAATCGATGGTAGTCATCCCTTCTTTAAGGACGGGTGCGCTTAAACGTTCCTGCAATAAAGTTACTGTTAAAGGAAGTCTATCCATTACTGCCAAACTAGGGAGAGAATGTACAGAGAAAAACAGAAAAACAATGATTAGTAACCAGCAGCCTTTCAACAACGCACCCACGACAGTTATTTTCCTAAACAAGCTTGGATAGCCATTTCTAAATCCTCTTGGTTTAAATCGGTGATAACAAAGACTTCCTGCACACTTTTTCCTGTCCTCGCAATCACCTTAAAACCACCACGAATTGGTACTGATATCCGCAATTGTAACCGCGGACAATGACCTTTTGAGCGAGAAAGTACCCCCGGGGTGACAGTGGCGATTCCCTGATAGGTAATTAACTTTTCTAATACCGCAATCAACCCCGGAATATGAGTAGAATGATTCCAAACTAAACGACCATTATTCATAATTATGCGGCCTCTAGAGGAGCCATAGTTAATCCTTCCCGTCGCAATTGTTGGTGATAAAGTTCCGCTTGTTCTTGGGGACCTGTCCAGACAATTGCTTGTCCTTGGTAGTGAACTTGATTAGTTAATTCCCAAGCTCGATCGGTAGTCATATCCGGGATATATTTAATTAAACAATTGGCCACATGATCGAAGGTGTTAAAGTCATCGTTGAGAACAATAACTTTATAGTTGGGATAAGTCTTTTTGACCCCTTGGGTGGACTTATCTAAGGTGGTACTGGGTGCGCTGGACATAAAAGTTACAATAGGTCAAGGTTTTTGCAATTAAATTCGAGCATTTTGACAACAATTAAGCGGCAAAAGCCACAGAATTATTATTCAAAACCCGGTGATAGTAATTTAATAATTGTTTGGTGGCCGCTTGCCATGCCCATTTTTCCGCTTCTAGGCGCGCATTTCGTCGTAATTCCTCTCTTTCTGCCTTGGCGGTTAGTAATCTTTGGGTGGCACTAATTAAACCCTTCTCATCCCTAGGATCGAAGAGATGACCATTAACTCCATCGGTGACAATATCAGGAATTCCCCCCGAATTTGCCGCCACCACCGGACAACCGGCAGCCATGGATTCTAAGAGTACCAAACCGAGGGTTTCTGTGCGTGAGGGAAAAAGAAAAGCATCTGCGGAAGCAAAAGCGGAGGCTAATTCTAACCCCTGTAAATAACCGACAAAATGGGTATTTGTGTCGGCAAAATGACTTGTTAAAGCTTCCCGATGGGGACCATCTCCCACAATGGCAAATCTTGCTTCGGGAATCGCTTCTAATACTGGTTTAATGCGATCGATTTCTTTTTCGGCCGACACTCGACCAACATATAATAAGAGAGGACTATCGGGGTTATTTTGGGATAATTTCAGTCTCATAGCTGGGGATTTTAAATGAGGTTGAAATAATTCCGTATCGACTCCCCTTTGCCAAAGCTCTACTTTTTCAATGCCACGACTAGATAATTCTTGCACCATAGCGGTGGAAGTGCAGAGATTTAAACTTGCTTGATTGTGGGCCAGTTTTAATAATTCCCAGAGTAATCCTTCTAGGGAACCTAACCCATAGTGTTGTAGATATTGGGGGAGATGGGTATGATAGGAAGCGACGAGGGGAATGTTCATAGTTTTGGCAAAATAAATGCCTCCCACCCCTAAAACAGCGGGGTTAACCACATGAATAATATCAGGTTTAAACCTCTCTAAAGCTTGACCGACTGAAGGCCGGGGGAAAGCCATTTTTAATTCCGGATATAGGGGTAAGGGAATCCCTGTAACTCCATGAATTTTAGCACCTTTGTAATCCTTTAAACCGCCATCGGGAGAGAAAACTAATACCTGATGACCTAATCTTTGTAGGTGTTCCACGGTATGTTTAAGGCGGGTGACAATGCCATCGATTTTCGGTAAGAAAGTTTCTGTAAAAAGAGCAATTCGCATAGAGAAAACAAGGTTAAGTAATAATTAAGGACAAGCTTTTTTTGAGATAGCTAGGAATAATTACTGAATTTCTCAAGGCAATTAACTCCCCAATTAATCATAGATCAGAAAGGCCAAAGGTTTTAATCACTCGATCGCTACCTTCGATAACCACCGTCGCTCGATAATTATCGCCGATTGCCGCTGTCCATAATTGCCATTCCCCCGCCACATTGTCTAATTTTAAGGGATTGAGGCCCACTTCCACTTGATCGAGTCCCCCGCTAATTCCCGTTCCCAGTGCCTTTAAATAAGCCTCTTTTGCCGTCCATAACTGAAAAAATAACTTTTCCTTCTCTGCGGACTTTTCAACAAGCTCATGTTCCCTAGCACAAAAAAACCTTTTTGTCAAGCTATCTAAATCTTTCACCTCGCGCATTTTCTCTAAATCTACCCCGATGCGAGCGGTTAAAGTCAAGCCACAGATGGCCATATCTTCGGAATGGGAGAGATTAAACTGCAATTGATAGTTAATACTCGGTTTTCCCCGTTCGCTGTAGATAAACTCGATTTTTTCGGGACTTATCGCCAAATATGACCCTAAAATCTCCCGTAAACAACCCCTCGCCACCAAAAAACGCCGCTTGTGTTGGGGAAAATGGTAACGATTAGCTCTAATTATTTCATCTTCCGAGAGCAAAGAAGCCAGTTTTTCTAGTCTATCCCCAGAGGGATCGAGACTGATAAAATAGAGATGAACCTCATCGGTAGATATAAACATTAAACTCAGAAGCGATCAAATAATTAATTATCGGTAAATTTTACCGTAAAATGAGAATTGCCGACTCAAGAATTTATCCACCTTCTAACTTTTGACTTTGCAGCACACCTATGAACTTTTTTCATACTGAAGACCACCTCCAACAGTTCGGTACAGATATTTTAGAAACAACTTGGCGAGAATTTCCCCAATTAGCTCAAGAACAAATTGCCCTAACTTGGATAGTATATGATCCTCCCGTTATCGTCAACACGGGGGGAGCAATTTCTCACGAAGAATTCTGGAAATATTCCCCCCGCGGATTTAGCTATCGCGGACAAGAAAGAACCTATCCCGCTAGTTTAGTGAAATTATTTTATCTAGTAGCAATTCATGAGTGGTTAGAAGGGGGAATGATTCCCGAAAACACCGAATTAAATCGCGCCATTCGTGACATGATTGTTGACTCTGGTAATGATGCTACCAGTTTAGTTGTAGATCTGGTGACGGGAACCACTAGCGGTCCAGAAATTGCCGCCGGTCCCTTTGAAACTTGGAAGCAACAACGCAACATAGTTAATCGTTATTTTCAATCCCTAAATTGGCCAGAATTAGCGACAATTAACGTTAATCAAAAAACTTGGTCTGATGGTCCCTATGGACGTGAACGCGCTTTTTTAGGGGAATTAATGGAGAATCGCAATATGTTAACTAGCAATGCAGTGGCGCGTTTAATTCATACTATTGTCGGGGGGATTGCTGTTTCTTCCCAACGTTCCCAAATGATGATGTCTTTACTAAAACGAAGTCTTAATCCTGCTGATTGGACAAGTCAAGGAGATGATACACAAATCTTAGGATTTCTGGGACAAGGATTACCAGAAAATAGTCAAATTTGGTCAAAAGCTGGTTGGACAAGTCAAGTGCGTCACGATGCAGCCTATATTGAAATTCCCCATCATACTCCCTATCTCTTGGTGGTATTTACCGAGGGAAAAGATAACAGTCAAAATCGCTCAATTTTACCTTTTATTTCCCAGAAAGTAGCCGAGAAAATTATGCAGATCCATTAATTAAGCTGTGGGTAGGATGGTTTTCTCTGTCATTGCCAAAAGTGCTAGATAAACATCCTACTGCAATAAATCCGTAAATTTACCGATGTGCATCTCAATATACAGCTTTTCTGGGATAGATGGGGTTCGTTCTTGCAGCTGAAATACTTGATTAAGTAAGGATTTAGTCTGTGCTTCACCTTGACGGGAAAGGCCGTCATCATTTAAACTAACAATAAGTTGTTGTTAAGTAAGTAGTCGGAGATAAATTCTGTTGTCTATCTTAAGAAATGTAAATTACCACAATTCTTACTTAGTCCTGACTCCTGACTCCTGACTCCTGACTCCTTACCCCACAGTTAACTTTACTTTTGTCCAACTACTTATTTCCTCAAATGTGTGACTTTCAACCCTCACCATTGTCATAACGAAAGGGAAGTGGAGAGTAAATTAATTGTCCAGTATTTACTCCCCAAACTAGGCTACAATGCCGAACATTGGTATCAACAAGTTAGCTTCGGTAAAGTACGCTTAGATTTCCTTGTTTCCGCTCAAAAACCTATCAATAAAAGGCAGTTTTTATCCTCTCACTGTCTAATTGTCGAGGCTAAAAACCCCAGAGAAAAGCTCACCAATCATCGTCACCGTTTAGGTTATTATCTCAACTACTTTAAAGTGCAGTGGGGATTATTAACCAATGGTGATGAGATTCAACTTTATCGAAGAAAACCCGATAAAATTTATTTAGTTTTTAGATGTTCTGGGTTAGAAATTGCCTCTCACTTAGAACAGTTAAAATCTCTGATTGGCTACGAAACTTTATCCCTGGGTATTCCACCGCTTAATTCTCCAACAATCAACAACAAAAATCCCATGAAAACCATCGCAATTTATCATCATAAAGGTGGTGTTGGTAAAACCACCGTCGCTACCAATCTAGCGGCAGCCTTGAGTAAAAAAGGCAAGCGAGTATTATTGATTGATATTGATGCTCAAGCTAATAGTACCTTTGCCGTTGGTTTAATTAAGTTTCAATTCGATGATGACGATGATTTAAAAGATAAAAATGTCTTTCATTTACTCAATGATGGAGACATAACTTTTGTGCAAAATATTGTCAGAAAATCTCAGGGATTTAACCATCCAGAAATTGATGTAATTCCCGCTCATATTAGCTTAATTGAAAAACAAACTACCTTGACTAGATACGGGAGTTCTGACACAAGATTATCTAAAAAATTAGATAAAGTTAGAGATGATTATGACTTGGTTATTATTGATACCCCGCCATCCTTAGATTTTTATGCTCAAGCTGGTTTAATTGCTTCCGACTATCTGATTATTCCATCAGATCTTAAACCATTTTCTAATCAAGGTTTAAATAGTGTAAAAAATTTTATCAAGGAAGCAATTAACGAACCTCGTGAAAATTTAGGTAAAGAACCCCTAAAAATTTTAGGCGTTTTACCTTCCAAAATTTCTACCAATGCTCAATACTTAAGATTTAATTTTCCCAAACAAAAACAAGTAATTCCAGACAAATATGGTTTACCCTTGATGGAATCGACTATCTCGGAAAGAATGCCTTTATCTCGCTGTATAAATCAATCCTTTCCCGTGGGAGATTTAGAAATTCCTGCTCCCCAATCTATAATGGATTATGCCGAAAATCAAGGCGATGCGGGAGTATCAGCAGCAGAATTTGAAGCCTTAGCACTGGAAGTTTTAGCTAAAATAGGAGTTAAATAAATGTGGGATTTTTTACTAATTGATTTACAGGACGTGGTAGCCACTAAAGAGCGTTCTTATTTTCCAGAAACAGATTTACACAACTTAGCTAATCTTATTGTAGCAATGAAGGGCTTAATGCGTCCTGTCATTCTCAAAAAAATTGGCTTTGAACGCTTCCAGATTATTGAGGGAAATTTAGAGTATTATGCCTGTTTAATTGCTAAAGAAAAAGAACGCAGCCTAGAAACTATTAACGCTTTTGTGGTTGATAAAGAAGCGGAGAATATCGCTTTACAGCAAATACAGTTATTATCTCCTTCTCCTGGGTTAATTACCACTTCTGAAAAAATAGATAATCCTCTAGAATTGAGGATGAGTAATCTTGAAAAACGATTAGAAACCCAGTTACAAGCAATCCGAGAGGAGTACCAAAAAGAAATCAAAAGACTGGAAGAAAAAATTATTATTTCTCCTCCTCCTTCTGCTTCTCCTCCTCCTTCTCCTCCTTCTAAATCGATTTTAGAGCTTTTGAATAGCTGTGACGCTAATCAACTTAAAAAAGCGGGAATTCCACCAGCATCTGTTAATGAATTTCTGAAAAAACGTTCAGAAAAGCCCTTTGATTCTGTGGAAGATATACAGCGAGGAGTGACAGGAATTGGGCAAGTAAGGTTGGCTAAACTTGTCGATTATTTGCTGACTTCTAATTGATTTTTGTGGGTGTGTTGAGCTACTTTAACACACCCTACCGATGGATGTTATAATAATGGAAGATCAGTAAAAAAGCCTGATCCGATAGCGGGCAAAGATTAACTAAGTAGGTAGGTGTTAAAAATTGTCAGGCACCCCCCTTAATAAGGGGGGCAGGGGGGATCCCCCCGCCTATCGGCACCCCCCTTAATAAGGGGGGCAGGGGGGATCAAGGGCAAAATCTATCTTCTATTTAATTAGAAACACTTACCTAGAAGACGGGTGAAAAGAGAAAACTTATGACAACTACCCCAGTAATAGCTGCTTCTTTAACAATTCCTCCCCTAGAAAACGGCGATAAATTAACTCGATGGGAATTTGAACGACGTTATCAAGGGATGCCCCATCTCAAAAAAGCGGA
>NZ_JASJFB010000375.1:0-2764 GCF_030065455.1 Microcystis sp. M53602_WE12
AGTTGGACAAAAGTAAAGTTAACTGTGGGGTAAGGAGTCAGTAGCCGGTCGTCAGGAGTCGGTCGTCAGTAAGAATGGCGGCAATTTACATTTCTTAAGATAGACAACAGAATTTATGTCCGACTACTTACAACAAAATTTTTGTAAATCTACTGAGTTGGTATTTTTAAAGGGAAACTGTCTTCTAAAATTGGTCATTATTTCCGATTTTATCACTCAATTCAAGCCTTTGGGTAGGGTTGATTCAAGGTAGGGTTGATTCATGAATCAACCCTACCCAAACCCTGGAGCGCATTAGCTTTTCGGTGAGATGCTTACACGCGATTGTTCATATTTTTGTACCAATTTAAGAGTCACTGATAATTGCTGATTGTCTGTATTTCTGCAAAGGTGAGAGGCAGCCATTTAGCAGTCAGGAGGAAAATCGATTAACTTCGATAATTTCCGTATATTCAAAATTATTAGGACTGCGTTTCACTAGAGAATAATCAACACCATGAAGATTAATTAAATCCTCTTGACAATCCGCTTTCGGAGAATTATAAACTAACACATATTCTTTACCAATATAGGGAGAAATCTCGGTTTCTACTTCTCCTCTCCATTGAGTTTTTGTCACTAAAACAATTAACTGATTGGCTAATTTAGGAATAGCGATCGCAACTTGCCGACGATAGATATGATCAAGACTACCAAAAGGGGAATCCATCACCAGAGGAAAAGTGCTGCTATCAATTCCCATCAAAGTATTTTTCTGACTCCATTCTCGCACTCGATCGATAATTCCCCCGATAAAAGATAAACTGAGAATCTGATTTTCTCCGGTAGAAGCTGCCACGGGAATGGCGAATCCTGTCGTATTTTCTAATAGTCTTACCTCGTAATCGGGACTAATACGGGGAATATAGGGAGTAAAAGAAATTGAGTTAAAGATTTCCTGTACCCGTTTTTCTAAGGACAAACGAAACTGATTTTCTAATCTCTGTCTTACCTCACTAATGCGATTAATTGCCTCTTGAGTCACTAAAATACGTCGTTGTCCTAAATTATATTTTTCCTCTTTTTGTTGCTGTTTTTGTACCTGTTTTTGCAGGGATTCTAACTCTTTTTCATAGATATCTAGTTGATTTTTATTGCTGCCCTGTTCCAAGCGTAAATCTTTTAGGGAATCCTCGATCGCATCTAAGCGAGATTGCAGATTTTTAATATCTTCATCGGGATAATGGCGAAATTTATCCCGCACTTCATCTAATTCTGATTCTACTAAAGATAATTCTAAGCGCCATTGGTGAATATTAGCTTGATAATTATCCACTTCTTGCCAAAAATCTAAGACTTTTTTATCCATTTCTTTGACTGTGGAAGATAAGCGAATGGCTGCTTCTTCTACATCGGCCATTCCTGCTTTATTCATCCAATCTTGTACCTGTAAATAAGCTTGGCTATTTTCCTGTAATTCCTGACCACAAATACATTTTTTCCGCTCTAATAATTGTTGGACAAATTGCTGTTTAATACCACTGGGTAATTCCCCTTGTTGTCGTAGGTGATCGATTAATTGCTGAAAATTTTGATTAATTTCTTTTAAAAAGACTTGATAAGCTTGCTGAGAAATTAATTTCTTTAATTTATCTTTAGTTCTGACTAAATCTTGCCGCAGATTTCTTTCCTGTTGTTCCAATTTTTCTTTTAACTGTTTTAATTCTTCGGCACCACTTAACTCTAATAAGCGATTAGTAACGGCTTTTTTTAATTCTTCTTGCTGGGATAACTGGCTAATAATATCTTGCTGACGCTGTTTTAATTTCTCGAAATCCTGCTCAATTTTACTTTCCTGTTTCAGTAACTTTTTTAAATCCGATTCCCCTAAATCTTTAAGCTCATCTTGTAAAGATTTTTTGGCTTTTTTTAAATGCTCGATCGCTCGATCTAATACTTTAACTCCCAATAATTCTTTTGTATCTTCGGCGATTTTACCTTGGCTACTACTGCGAAATTGATGATCGATATATTCCCCATCAAAAAAGAAATAACGATGTAAACTTTCTGGTAAGATTTGATTAATAATATCCTCTGGTGGTTGATTGGGTGTGTACCAATTACCATCATCACCAGCGTAGAGCATATATAAACTATTTGAACCGTATTTAATTTTACTATTTACATCTTGGTAGGCGAAAAATTTTCGTTTTACCTGATAGCGTTTATTTTCATGTTCAAAGTTTACTTCTGCGGAACATTCTATGGAGGTTCCCGTGCTTACTTCGGTAATTGCCCGTTTATTAACTAATAACTCTGGTTCGGCAAAAGCTGCTGTAAATTTTTCATAAAGAACCCAGGTACAAGCATTTAAAATTGTTGTTTTTCCTGCCCCATTATTGCCATAAATTACCGTCGTATTGCGAGAACTCGCTGCTAAATGTATCTCAGGAGTCTTACCATAAAATTGTCGAAAATTACATAACTTTATTGATAGTAGTTTCATATTTATATAAAGGGGATGATGGGGAAGTGGGGGAGTGGGAAGTGGGGAAGTGGGGAAGTGGGGGGATGGGGAAGTGGGAAGTGGAGCATTTGGATGAAATTTCCGGTTCTTCGGTTTGTGTTATGCAATGGAGGGGGGTTATAAGGGATGAAACCCTTATATAGAAAGACATTTGGCGATTTTTGTCAATTGTTTTCGATCTAGAACGAGCTAATCAATTAAGTCTCTTGCCGGATAAGGATTTAGTCGATTTATGCCCCCTGATCGAATCATACCAAG
>NZ_JASJFB010000693.1:0-4984 GCF_030065455.1 Microcystis sp. M53602_WE12
AACCCTTATATAGAAAAGCATTTAGCGATTTTTGTCAATTGTTTTTGCTCTAGAGCGAACTAATCAATTAAGTCTCTTGCCAGATAAGGATTTAGTCGATTTATGCCCCCCTATCGAACCATACCAAGTAACGAAGAACCTAACTGATTACTGTTTAGCCGACACTTTGAAACAATTGAGTCCAATCGAGATTGGGAGCATCTGAGGGAGCAACAATTTCGAGAATTTTATTGTTAGCGGCGGGATAAAATAGGGATTCTACGCAAACGGAAGCCACTTTTGTGCGGGGAATATTGCCCTCAGAAAGGGTATCGGCGGATGACATTTTAATGGCATTAAGGTTATCCTCGTTTTTCAGGCCGCCGGGGCGCACAATGGTGTAGGTTAAGCCACTCTTGATTAAATAGTCTTCCGCTTGTTTTTTCCAGAATAAAATTAACCAAAAGAGATTGAGGGGGTGGAAAAAGTTCGATACACAGAGGGAAGTAACGAGAACAAAATGCTCGATTCCTTTCTTTTTTGCGGCATCGATGAGATTTTTAGTTCCCAAGTAGTCCACTAACAAAGGTTCCGTGGGGTTAAAACTCGGTCTGGCTCCCGTGGCGCATAACAAAACGCTACAATCAGCGATTAGTGCCTCTAACTTATCGGCCTGTTGGACATCTCCGACGACGATTTCCACCCCTGCGGGCAAAATTTCCGCCGCTTTCTCGCGGTTTCTCACCAAAGCGCGGACGGGAATCTGACGTTCGACTAATTGGGCAACAATTCGCCGTCCCGTTTCCCCTGTGGCTCCTGCTACAAATGCTTTCATCGCTTCTTGACCTAATAGTTTTTAACAATACGTTACACTAATCTCGATTCTACAAATTTCCCTGATCCTTTGGCGGTTAATCCCCAAATGTTTCTAGTACTATCATTTGCCCAGTTTATAAGTCATGCAGCGTCCCCCCATTAACTCCCTAGCTCGCGAATCTGTAGAAGTCAAAGAAGACAATCAATTTCTTGGTTTTCAAACCCATTTTGCCGGAGCGATGGATATGTATAGCAATCAGGACAAGGTTGCCGATTATCTGCGCGCTCACGAAGGTTGGTTTTGTCGTTGTGCCGAACCGATGAAAACTCTGCCCTTCGGTGACAATGGTTATATTATCACCATCGGTAAATATGGAGCTTTTGGCTATGAACTGGAGCCGAAAATCGCTGTGGTTCTCGATCTGCCCGTCAATGGAGTCTATCATACTCGCAGTGTCCCCATTCCCGATCAACCGTTTTTAGGCTATCTAGTGGATTATCAGGCAATTATGAAACTAGAGGAAATGCCGCTATCTTCTCCTAGTCGGGAAATTGAGGCAATTTTTCGGCAACAGGGACGGGATATTCCGGCGGTTATCACCCAAGTCACCTGGGAACTGCGTATGGATGTTATGGTTAAGTTTCCCAAGTTTATTTATAAGATTCCCCGTCCCATTCTCCAAAAAACCGGTGATAAACTGTTGACGCAAATTGTTCGCCAAGTTTCCCCTCGCTTAACCTACAAAGTTCAAGAGGATTTTCACTCTAGCTTTAATTTACCCCTACCCCCTGCCTCCAGTCGTCTTTTCTACCGTCTCGACTCCTGCGAGGGTGGGTTGCTTGCATAGGGTTTGGGGAGTCTGTCAACAGTAATCAGTAGAGCTTGCTGATGGGAAAGCAAGGAAAAATAAAGATTTGCTAACGGTGCTGGTCAGTCTAAGCTAGAATTATTAAGAAATGTTTACTTGTAAAAATAAACCTAAGACTACTTCAATATTTTATGTCTCTGCCTATCCGTAACGTTGCTATCATTGCTCACGTTGACCACGGGAAAACCACCCTCGTCGATGCACTCCTCAAACAGTCGGGAATCTTTCGAGAAGGGGAAGATGTACCCACCTGCGTCATGGATTCCAATGACCTCGAAAGAGAACGCGGTATCACCATTCTGGCCAAAAACACCGCCGTTCGTTACCAAGACACCCTGATTAACATCGTCGATACTCCCGGTCACGCCGACTTTGGTGGCGAAGTGGAACGGGTTTTAGGTATGGTGGACGGTTGTATCCTGATTGTCGATGCTAACGAGGGGCCGATGCCCCAAACCCGTTTTGTGCTGAAAAAAGCCCTAGAAAAGGGATTAAGACCGATTGTCGTGGTCAATAAAATCGATCGCCCTAACGTGGATCCTAACCTAGCCGTGGACAAAGTTTTCGATCTGTTTGTGGAACTGGGTGCCGATGACGACCAATGTGATTTTACTACTCTGTTCGCTTCCGGGATGCAAGGATTCGCCAAAGAAAGCCTCGAAGACGAAGACAAAGATATGCAGCCCCTCTTTGAAGCGATTTTACACCACGTTCCACCACCGGCCGGGGACGTTAACAAACCCCTACAGCTGCAAGTAACCACCCTCGATTACTCGGAATACTTAGGACGCATCGTTATCGGCCGCATCCATAACGGCGTAATTAAAGCTGGTCAACAGGCAGCTTTAGTAAAGGATACGGGCGCGGTTGTCAAGGGTAAAATAACAAAACTTCTTGGTTTTGAGGGCCTCAAACGGGTGGAACTAAACGAGGCCAGCGCCGGTAATATCGTTGCTGTGGCTGGTTTTGCCGACGCTAACATCGGGGAAACCGTAACTTTAGCCGATGACCCGCAAGCTTTACCCCTAATTAAAGTCGATGAACCGACCCTACAAATGACCTTCTCGGTGAACGATTCTCCCTTTGCCGGTCAGGAAGGCACTTTTGTCACCTCGCGGCAAATTCGCGATCGTCTAATGCGAGAATTAGAAACTAATGTCGCCCTGCGGGTGGAAGAAAGTGATTCTGCCGAGAAATTCCTGGTTTCGGGACGGGGGGAACTGCATTTAGGCATTCTCATCGAAACCATGCGTCGGGAAGGCTACGAATTCCAAGTATCGCAGCCGCAAGTTATCTACCGCGAAATTAACGGTCAACCCTGCGAACCCTACGAATACCTCGTTTTAGATGTACCCGAAGAAGCGGTGGGTTCCAGTATCGAACGTCTCGGCCAACGGAAAGGGGAAATGCAGGATATGCAGACGGGCAGCAATGGCCGTACTCAATTGGAATTCGTGATTCCGGCCCGAGGTTTAATCGGTTTCCGGGGCGAATTTATCCGTCTGAGTCGCGGTGAGGGGATTATGAACCATAGTTTTCTCGAATATCGTCCTTTCTCCGGGGAATTGGCCACCCGTTACAATGGCGTGATTACTGCCTTTGAGGAAGGAGTCGCCACTTTCTACGCCCTCAAAAACGCCGAGGACCGGGGAGTATTTTTTATTACTCCGGGGACAAAAGTGTATAAAAACATGATTATCGGCGAAAGCAACCGGCCCCAGGACGTGGAGATCAATATCTGCAAAACTAAACAGTTAACTAACCATCGTTCCGCCACCGGGGATGAATTGGTTCAGTTACAATCCCCCGTGGATATGAGTCTCGAACGCGCCCTGGAATACATTGGACCAGATGAGTTGGTGGAAATTACCCCGAAATCGATCCGTCTGCGTAAATTACCGGTGAAAAAGTTAGCCAAACGTTAATCGGTTTTGACAAAATCCGGCGGCAATATCTAACAAAGAAATCCACTCAGATTTTCAACAAAACTGAGATGATAGAAAAAAGTGCCTTGAGTTTGAGGGTAAAGAATCTGCTGTGAGCTATTCTGCTACTTTGATGCGACATCCGATGTTTCCCGCCGCGTCGGACAGCAATCGTCTTCGTCTCTTTTCGGGATCCGCTAATGTCTCTCTTGCCCAAGAGGTGGCCCGTTATCTGGGCATGGATGTGGGTCCGATGATTCGTAAACGTTTCGCCGATGGTGAATTGTACATCCAGATTCAGGAATCGATCCGGGGCTGTGATGTCTATTTAATTCAACCCTGTTGCAATCCCGTCAACGATCATTTGATGGAATTGTTGATCATGATTGATGCCTGTCGTCGTGCTTCTGCCCGACAAATTACCGCCGTAATTCCCTATTATGGTTATGCTCGCGCCGATCGCAAAACCGCCGGCCGGGAATCGATCGCCGCTAAACTGGTGGCTAATCTGATCACGGAAGCGGGGGCAAGTCGCGTGTTGGCCATGGATTTGCATTCGTCCCAAATTCAAGGTTATTTCGATATTCCCTTCGATCACGTTTACGGTTCCCCAGTGGTGGTGGACTATCTTCTCAGTAAACAATTACCCGATATCGTCGTGGTTTCTCCCGATGTGGGTGGGGTGGCCAGGGCGCGGGCTTTTGCCAAAAAACTCAGTGATGCTCCCCTAGCAATTATTGATAAACGCCGGCAAACCCATAATGTGGCGGAAGTGATGAACTTGATCGGCGATGTTAAGGATAAAACGGCGGTTTTAGTCGATGATATGATCGATACGGCCGGTACGATCGCTCAAGGGGCGCAGTTACTGAAAGCCAAGGGGGCGCGACAGGTTTATGCTTGTGCCACCCATCCGGTTTTTTCCGGTCCTGCGATCGAGCGTTTATCCAGTGGCATAGTCGAGGAAGTGATCGTTACTAACACGATTCCCGTCCCCCAAGAACATCTTTTCCCGCAACTGAAAGTCTTGCCGGTTGCCCCGATTCTGGGGGAGGCAATATGGCGCATTCATGAGGACAATTCCGTGAGTAATATGTTCAAATAGATGGCCGAATCCCCCTAAAACTAGGGGGAATTTTTATATTTAGCCCTTTTCTGTGGAAATGGGGTGGGTTAATGGCATTATCAACCACTCCATCTCGCGGAGAGAGGGGGAAGGTGTAGAGAGAGAATCGATCGGAAAATTAAATAGGGCTTGCTGAATAATGGTAAAACCCTTTTAAAATAAGGCTTTTGACCTGTTAAAGTCCGATGTTAGTGCAAGAAAATAGGATTGGGACTTTCAAAAACCTTGCATTATCCTTCTTGTGGTACATCGCTTGGTACAAAAAACAA
>NZ_JASJFB010000770.1:0-3197 GCF_030065455.1 Microcystis sp. M53602_WE12
AAATGGATTTTAGGTTCGATCCCCCCTGCCCCCCTTGATAAGGGGGGTGCCGATAGGCGGGGGGAGCTACCCTTGATAAGGGGGGTGCCGATAGGCGGGGGGAGCTACCCTTGATAAGGGGGGTGCCGATCCCCCCTTAATCCCCCCTTAATAAGGGGGGCATCTGATAATTTTTAACGCCTACCTACTTAAAAATGGGTAAAAATCAGGAGTTAAGCTGCCGGTGTCCAAAGTATAGGAGAAATTTGGGGCTAATCAATCAGCTAGTTTTGCCGGTTTAGCCGAATTATCCTCTCGATCACATCTAACTGCGAAAAAAACCGCCAAAAAGAGTGATAATAAACCTAAGTGGGTGGGTGGAATTAAATATAAGATGAACGTAGGTTGGGTTGAAGCATGAAACCCAACCTACGATTATGTTACGCTACCGCTAACCCATCCTACAAATAATTATGCCTCCCTACTTAGCTATTCCCAGAGTAACAAGGAAAGCCCGATGGTGAAAACAGTCATAGGTGTCGATTTAGGTGGAACCGCTATTAAAATTGGTAAATTTGACCAAGAGGGCAATTGTCTCGAATCTCTCACCTTACCCACTCCCCAACCCGCTACACCCAAAGAAGTCGCCCATACCATACATCAAGGCATTTGTCAAGTAAATTTAGATAAAAGTTGTCAAGCGCTCGGTGTGGGAACGCCAGGTCCGGCGGATGCTCAGGGAAGAATTGTCAAAATAGCGATTAATTTGGCAGGATGGCGGGATATTCCCCTCGCCGATTGGTTAGAGGAAAGCACGGGAATGCCGACAATTTTAGCCAATGATGCCAATTGTGCCGGTTTAGGGGAAGCTTGGTTAGGAGCGGGCAAACGCTTTCAAAACTTGATCCTGTTAACCTTGGGGACGGGAGTAGGAGGGGCAATTATCCTCGATGGTAACTTATTTGTCGGCAGCAAGGGAACGGCCGCAGAATTAGGTTTAATAACCCTCAATTTTGACGGTCCATTGTGCAATAGCGGTAATCAGGGTTCCTTAGAACAATACGTCTCCCTGCAAGCTATTCGCCGGATGACCGGCAAAGAACCGAAGCAATTGGCGGAATTGGCCGAAAAAGGCGATCAAGGGGCTTTACAATTCTGGCAGGGTTACGGTTGTTTACTGGGGGCTGGTATCGCCAGTTTACTCTATGTTCTCACCCCAGAGGCGGTAATTATCGGCGGCGGTATTAGCGCCAGTGCTAAGTTTTTCTTTCCCTCTCTCCTCACAGAAATCGAAAGACGGGTTTTACCTAGTTCCAGAGAAGGATTAGAGGTATTAACGGCCGAGTTAGGTAATGGCGCCGGCATGGTGGGGGCTGCTAAATTAGCTTGGCAATTAGTGGACTTGCGCGGGGATTCTATTATGGCTGGGTCTGAATAAAATTGTCTGACTTGAAAGAGGGTGTGGGGTGTAGGGAAAGAAACCTCTTTCATCTGTGGGGGTGAAAATTTTTTCATCAGGACTGAGTTAATCGTGAATGATTAAATGGCGATCGCAATCGCTGCTCACCGCTCCCTGACGCTGAAATTCGCCTAATAAACGCGTCACCGTTACCCTTGTAGTACCGATAGCATTGGCGAGATTTTGATGGGTTAAACGGATCTTTAAACGACTGCCTTGGGCGATTGGTTCTCCCATTTCCCGCTTTAATAGCTGTAGTAACTGCTGGAGACGTTCCTCCACTCGTTTGATTCCTGCGATCGCAAGTAGGGATTCCGTTTGTTGTTGACGACGGATCATTTGATTTAACATCATCCTGGTTAATTCCGCCGAATTTTCCACTTCGGCGATCGTGTACCACTTTAGGTACAGTTCCGACAAGGCTCTGGCGTGATAGGATTCTAGATGGGTCAAATTTAAGCCGAAAAAGTGGGATGAATGAACCCAGCCTAGTAAAATTTCCTCCCCACTCTCAGATACTTGACTTAGTTGCGCCATACCCCGATAAACTTGCCAGACTCCATCAACCACCAGAGGAATATTTTCCCCGCGATCATAAAAATGGAGCCGACGACTCTCGCTATAGTCTTCTCGGAAGGGTGAGGAGTTGGGATTATAGGTCAGCAACATGATCAAAGTTCTCCTAGGTGAGGGGCTAACAATTTTAACCCCACTCTACTGTATCAAGGTAAACATTAGGTAATCCCCAGATTAACAGTTATCAGTGGGTCAGTTATCAGTTATCAGTGGGTCAGTTATCAGTTCACCGATTACTGATTACTGTTCACTGTTCACTGAAATAATACTAAATCCGTTGAGTAACGCACAGAAAACGGGTTTCTCGGAGAAACCCGTTTTCTGCTCATGTCCCCCATTTCCCTCTCCCGCAGCTGAAAAACCTACAGATTATTAATTTAAAGCATCTTTAAGAGCCGTGCGAGCGGCCAGATGATTGCGGGTTGAGGTGAGAATTTCCGATTCTCGTTGGAGACGACTGACTGTATCGAGCATTTCTAATAAAGCTTGTTGTTCCCCGGCCACACCGTAGAGATTACCCGCCACCCAGTAGGATAATTCCAGGGGAAGACTAGGCAAATCGTCGGGGAGTTCAATTTTTTGAGCGGTTAATTTGGCTGATAGATGAACCACATCCCGCAGCAGTCGATCCACTTCTTTGGCCAGAGGTCGCAAATCTTGGGGGGTGGGGACATCTTCAATCCACTCCACTAAACCGACGCGATAGGGTTTTTCCCGGACGTATTCTAGGACACGGAAACGCTGTTGACCGATGGTGAGAATTTTTAAGCGATCATCCGGGAGACGTTGACAACGGACAACTTCCGCACAACTGCCGACTTTAGCGATTTCTCCCGTGGCTGGATCTACCATTAAGACCCCAAAACGGCGATCTTCTTCCAATATCGTATTCATCATAATCCGATAGCGAAACTCGAAGATGTGCAGGGGCAGAGGACGACCCGGGAATAAAACAACTTCGGGTAGGGGAAAGAGAGGTAATTCTCTAACGGCAATGGAAGAAGTGGCCATAGGTTTAGTAAAAAAAAACCGATCTTTTCTTATTTTTACACAATACCCCCTGAACCGCTAGGTAAGGGCAAGAGACTCCGAGCCAGTATTCAGGAGTCGGGAGATTGCCTTTATTTATTCTCCCCACACCCCACACCCCACACCCCACACCCCACACCCCACACCCCACACC
>NZ_JASJFB010000296.1:0-7972 GCF_030065455.1 Microcystis sp. M53602_WE12
CATAAGTATCTAAGCACAATTAATTACACATCTAAGCCACTACTCCGTCAGACTTCTGCTGTGATCAGTAAACAGTGAACTGAAAACTCAAATCCGATCCCTAATAGCTGTATCCCGTCTCCCGTCTCCCGTCTCCTGTCTCCTGTCTCGGAGTCTCGACTAGGAAATTAATTTTGCACGACTACTTTCGCTGCGGCCAATTGATCTCTGTCTTCCTACTATCTTTTAATTAATCGGAAAGAGACTAGGAGAGGGTCGAAATCCCCGATAGGCGTTAATTGTAGCCAAAAAATCGATTGTAAAGCCTTTTATTGATTTCGTATAGTACCCAAATAATTAAAAAACAGATAGAGATGAATATCAAAGGTTTTTGAGTCAGTAAATTCTGCAAACTCCAGAATAGTTGCTGCGGTTGAGTGACTAGATACCAACTATTCAGCCGGAGAAAACGCCCTAGATAAATACCGATCGCACTTAAAAAATGGAGAGTTATTTCTAGGGGTAAAACTGCTGAATTTAGCTGACTTTGCTGACAATAACTTTTTAAATTAAGTAAGGAGAGAACGTATAGCTGAAAGCCAATAAAAATAAAGATACTATACTGGGGAATTAAAACTAAAAAAATTAAACTTTTGGCGTAATCCTGCTGAACATAAGAGATTAAATGAATGCTATCGGTGAGAATATAGGGAGCATTGGGTAAAAAAAGCAGGAAAACTAAGAGAATTAACCACCAGAGTAGGGAACGATCGAGGGCGATACGAAATAGCCAAAAGCTAAGGATAAAGGGGATAAAGGCCAGAAAAGAATTCCAGATAATCCTCCCGGTGCTAAGGTTAAATAATTGCCAAGCATTGTGCCACCAATCCCTAGTTAAAATTATCGTTAAATCTGCCCAAATCATCCCTTAAATACCAGTCTCCTCTAGGGTTGATAAATATCCTAACCAATGTTTTAAAGATTCCGGTAAAGGGATTCTTTTTCTAGCGGTGGGAGCGATGCACACATGGCGAGTTTTCGCTTTTGCGACCATGATTTCAGCCAAATAAATTTTATACTGCAATTGAAACTCGTTTTCGCTCAGGGATCGGGCAGTGAAATCAATCTGTATTTGATCGCCACAAAAAAGGGGACGAAAAAACTGGATTTCCGCTTGAGTAATCGGTAGGGCAACCGGAGAATCTTTCAAAAAATCCTTAATATTGATGCCAAATTGTGCTAAAGAAAACTCGTAGGCTTCATGACAGATCGAGAGAAGATGGGCAAAGTAAACCACACCGGCCGCATCGGTATCGGCCAGATAAATTAGGCGTTCATAGGACATAAAAAGCTTATTGTCTTTCTAGAAAGGTTAAACTATCTTGTAGTTGTCTTAACTCGTCTCGATGGGCTTTGACAGTTAATTCCGTTTGCTGAGATTTGCTTTCTACTTTAAAAGCCACTTCCTCTAAACGGCCGACTTTTTGCCAATAGAAAACACCCGCGAGGGGAGATAAACCCACAAGAGCAAAAATATAGGGATTAGTATCGGGAAATAACACCGATAACACCAGTGAGAAGCAAAATAAACCCAAGGCAGCTAAAATTGTCAAAAATATCGCTAGAAAGGGGCTAGGCGGCACAAAACCCTGTAATCTGACAATATTCTGTTCGGGTTCGATCGCCTTGACTTGATAGGAACGTCGGTCAAAATAATCTCGCAGTTGTTCTAATAGTTGGTCGTCACTGGTACTGGTAAGATAGACACGCTGTTCGATACGCTCCTTGACGGAACCGCGAATAAAAAAGAATAATCCCACCATGAGCAGGAGAGTCAGAAAAAAAGTTGAGGAAAGAACGGGGGTATCCATGGCGGCAGTTAGGAGCGAAAAAACTTACAATTAATCCTAATCCTAACCTATCTTCTCCCCCGATTTAGAAGATAGACCCTAGGAGCAAAACCTCGATCGAGAATCAGAAAAATTTAACCCCAAGGCAGATTCATGGGCAACAATCTATTAACAGGATTAATCGAACCCTTACAGTATAGTTTCATGCAGAGATCCCTAATTGAAGCCATCATCGTCGGGATCATTTGTGCGGTGGTGGGAACCTACCTGATGGTACAACGTTTGGCCCTCTTGGGCGATGCCATCAGTCACTCGGTCTTACCCGGATTAGCGATCGCTTTTATTGGTAATTTTAATCTGCTACTGGGTGCTTTACTAGCCTCAATGGTCAGTACTCTACTGATTAATTTGATCCGTAATCGTTCCCCAATCAAAGAAGATGCGGCCATGGGGATCGTTTTCTCGGCTTTTTTTGCTCTTGGCATCACCCTGATCACTCTCATCCAAAAAAACAACAAAATTGACCTGAATCACTTTCTCTTCGGCAATATTCTGGGTGTCACTGCTGCCGACATCCGCGATACCCTAATTATTGCCGTTATCGTTTTGTTAACCGTTTTGCTCCTGTATAAAGAACTATTATTCTACACTTTCGACAAAATCGGGGCGCAAGCGGCGGGTTTACCGGTAAATTTATTAGATTTAGGCTTAATGCTCCTGATCGGTCTGACAATAGTTGCTAGTCTCCAAGCGGTGGGAGTAATCCTCGTTTTGTCCCTTTTGATTACCCCCGCGGCCACTGCTTATCTTTTAGTTACCCGTCTCCATCAAGTCATGGGTTTAGGTGTGGGTGTGGGTATTGTTTCTAGTATCAGTGGGATGTATTTAAGTTATTACTGGAATTTACCCTCTGGACCGGCGATCGTGCTTGTCGCTTTTACCCTATTTATGTTGGCCTTTTTATTCAGTCCCCGTCAGGGAATTTTCACCCATCCCTCTAGTCTAGGTGGTCAACTTTCTATCTGGGGAGAGATGAAAAATTTGTTGAGACGACGTTAGTTTGCAGCAGAAGGTGGGGTTTTTGGCAAGTAATCAAAAACAGCCGGCGGCTAAAAAACTGATAACGGCTATAAGTAGTCGTGCAGAATTAATTTCCTAGTCGAGACTCCGAGACAGTAGAGGATGCCCTATCAGGTTATACTTCATCTTTAGGAGAAACGCCTTAAGTATGGCACGATTTTTGAAAAATGGTATAAAAAGTATAAATGTCAATCGATCGACTTAAATCTTAAACTAAATAATCAACCCCGAATCGCCCGGTATTGGAGGAACAAAACAACTCGTGAGTATAACTGATTTAATCCAAAAAGGCGGAGTGGCCATGTGGCCGCTGCTTTTTCTGTCTATTTTAGCTCTTAGCACTATTATCGAACGAATTTGGTTTTGGAGTCGTACTCTCCTCAGTGAGGGCCAGATTTTAAATCGCATTATGGAATCCGCCATCCGTAACTGGGATTTGGCGGCAAAAGTCGCCGGAGATTCCCGCAATCACCCCATTGGTAGCTATCTCTACGCACCCCTGCGCTTAGAAAATCCAGATCCAGAGGTTTTTCACTTTGCCCTCGAATCGGCTGCCGATGAACAATTATCCCTAATGAAACGGGGCGATAAAATCCTTGAGGCAGTCATTGCCCTTTCTCCCCTGTTAGGATTATTAGGGACGGTACTCGGTTTAATTACCTCTTTGGCCAATATTCAATTAAGTGACCTGGGAACTTCCTCGACGGCGGGAGTAACTTTAGGTATTAGTGAAGCTTTAATTTCCACCGCTACCGGCCTAATTGTCGCTATTTTTAGCCTCGCTTTCTATCGTGTTTTTCAGGGACTCTGGTTCAATCAAGCCCGAATTTTTCGCAAGGCCGGCAGTGATTTAGAAATTATCTACCGCCAACGCTGGTTACACCAAGAAGACCAACAATACGCCCTCAGTGCTAACCTAGAAAAACCTCTCGATCGCTAAATCTCTCCCTTATCAAGCATGGCCGAAACTAAATCTCTTAACCACAAAAAGCCAAAAAGTAGCCATATTACGGCTCGTCCGCTCAAATTATGGCATGATCAACACCGCATTCAAGAGGATGTGCAGGTTAATATCATTCCCTTGATCGATGTAATTTTCTGTATCCTCACTTTCTTTATTCTCGGTGCAGTGGGATTATCTCGCCAACAGGCTATCAGTCTCGATTTACCGAAAGCTAGTACCGCCACCACCCCGATGCGGGAAATGTTGGTGGTTAGTCTCGATGATTTCGGACAACTCTACGTCGAAAAACAAATGGTGACTCGCGCCCAGTTGTTCGAGGCGATCAAGAATTATCATCAATATAGTCCCAATGGACTGATGGTACTGAATGCCTCCAGAAATGCCAGTTATAACGAAGTGGTTGGGGTTTTAGACCTACTGCGACAGGTAGGCGGTGATCGTGTGGCTTTAGCGACTCTATCGGGGGAGGCTAATAATCCCACCCTGGAAAATAGCAATCCTTTGCCCAATTTGCCGACTAATCCCACCTTGCCCAGTTTACCCCATCCTCTGGGCAGCAATTAACTAGGAATGGATGCGATAGCTGAGTAATTGTTCTTCGAGGGCGGCAATGCGATTGTAGGCCGCTGTCAATTGTGCCGTTAATCGGCGAATTTGGATTTCATCGGCAAAAGAATTATCGCCATTGACAGCTGGCGCTTGTTTGCCACCGTGATCCCGGAGAATATCTTTATGATCGTAGAGGCTATTATCGGATAACTCGGAAAAACCGACCATTTCCAGAGATTCTCGCCGGGAATGACTCGATTTATCCCCAGCTAGGATAGCAATTTGCTGGCTGAGGCTTTCGACAATATCCTGTAAACGCTCGACTTTCTGCTCAAGACTGATAATCTGTTGTTGTAGTCCATTCATGCAATTACCTAGGGATAAAGGAGGTTTCCCCTCTATGCTAGGCTCTGGAGGAAATGGGCTATAACAATTTCTGATTGATTTAACGATCCCTTTACTGCCCTTAACGAAAATATGGCACGGGAAGTCCCCACACGAGACCGAAGCAGGATGGGGATGTGCCGAGTGCCTCCTTTCCCCTTGATCAAAACCTATGCCACAACAAGGACTTAAGCATATTTTGAGACTTTTTAGAATGAAATAGCCCTGGCATCGGTAATCGCACTCGACATAAAAATTAGCTCACCAATCTAGATAAAATTTCTCGATGAATTAAAGCTCGATCGATTAAAAAATGTTTGCGATCGCTGGTTAATCCCTCTCCATTGGCATAAAAATCAATCCAAGTGGCACTAATATCATTAACTGCCTCTGGTAACTGATCTAATTCCCAACCCGGCATCGGTACTTCGGCAATTAATCGCGACACTTTCGGATCATAACTAAGGGCAAAACAACGACAATCTTCTGCCGCGGCCATAATTAAACTATGAAAGCGCATTCCGATCACCATTTCTACCCCGCGAAATAAGCCTTTTAACTGTCTTGGATCCTCTAAACTAATGATTTGATGATTTTCCCTTAATTGACGGGCTACAGCTTCACAGAGGGGCAAATCCCGCGACTTTTGAAAAGGGACTAAGAGAATAAACGCCCCCGTACTGGTTTGCAAATCAATTAAAGCTTGGGTTAATTTATCTAACTTTGCCGGGGTTAATAGGGGATGGGGACGTAAATTGACGGCGATTCTTGGGGCGGGTAAATCCGATAATCCCTTGACTGATTGAGCGTCTAAAGCCCATACTGGATCGGGGGCAACAATGGGACGAATACCCCAATTGGCGACTAAATGAGCCGATATATCATCGCGCACACTAACTAAACTACATTGTTGCAAGACTTTTTTGGTTAACCAACGGGTAAAAGGTCTATTTAATGGCCCAATTCCCTGCCCCCAAGCAATAGTTTTTAAGCCCAATAATTGAGCAAGAGCCATTAAACCACCGTAATAAATTGGACTGGCAAAACTGGTGACATCCTGCATTAAACTGCCGCCACCCCAGATAAATATATCGGCTTTTTTAAGAGTCTGAAAAACTTGCCACCAATCCCGACTAGGACAGGTTTCCACCCCATAACGTTGACTGGTTTCTCTGGGATTATTTGACAAAACAATAGGTTTAATTTCTGACGGCAGCATCTGCAATAGAGACACTAATAATGCCTCATCTCCTCCGTTTCCTCTCCCATAATATCCACAAATTACTGCACGCATATATCAGTTATCAGTTATCAGTTATCAGTTGTCAGCCAGAAAAAGGCAAGAGTCAAAAGGCAAAAGGCAAAAGTATGGTAAATTTGTCTCCTGTCTCCGAGTCTCCTGTCTCCTTTGTCCTCTTTGTTACTTTTTCCTTGAAAAATGTCTCTTAGTTTCTTAAGTTATGCCGTCAGCTACAAGTTAGTAGTGACCAGTTTTATTCGATTCAGTTATCAGTTTATCTATTTTCTTATTCCCACTCATAACTAATAGCTTAAACCTGATCACTGGTTACTGATCACTGATCACTGATTTAGTCGTCCATTTGCCAGGGTTCGGTGATGTTTTTTTCATCGAGGATATTTTTTGCTCTTAAAATCAAGACCAATTCACCTAGTATGGTGACATCGGGCGAACTATCAAACCATTGTAAAAAAACGGCATTATCCTTCTCCACTAGATAATAATTGTTCACATCCCATTCGGACAAAACTCGATCGATCACTAATAACACTTCCTCGGACCTGGTGGCAATCGATCGAGGTAATTGATCGCTAGGCCATAAAATAGCTACAGGATCGATCGCCTTGAGAATTGCTTGCCAACCGGGGAGAGGCACAATCGTTTGTTTATCCCCCACCGTTACCAGTCGAAAAGGTTCCTCGACGCTCAAACTTTCTGTGTGTTTTATATCAGTTACCGTCACCGGAAATCTTCCTACTAAAGGAATAATTCTGGCTAATTCGTCCTCATCCTGTAAACGATGGACGGGCAGCAGGGGAGCGCTACGGGTGGGAGTAACGGTAAAATCTTGTAGTAAAGACTCGATCGCCTGTCTAGCCGAGTCAGAATGGGCAAATTTCAACCCTTTAGCGATTAATTTCGCTCTTTCGGCTAAATCTCGCTTTTGTTTGCCCCGTTTCCAACACTGGTAAGCGATCGCATCTCCAGGATGACGAGTAAATTCACTGGGAATCTGGGATAAACGGGAAAAATCTTGGATAGCTTTGGCGATATCGTGTGCTTCAGCCACCTCAATCCTTTTTTCTGCCGCTAATTTCGCTGCCCCCAATCTTTGTTCTTGGTTGAGAATCCGCAATTCGTATAGCACATCACTGCGCGGCCCGATGTAGTAACTTAACAAATCTTCAGCTGCCCCCGCTTTGATTAAACTCTCAAAAACTTGGGCAGCGACAATAATTAAATTTTGTTGGGCATTTTGAAAACCGGTTTGTTCAAAAATTAACTGGGAATCGTAGCCAGCTTTTTGCAGTTTTTGACATTTTTGCCCCCAATTCACCCAATTTCCTTCCTTATGAAGCAGCGAGCGCATTAATTCGGTCGCTTCCGTTTCGCTGATTCGATCATCTGTACTGCGAGGCTGTTCTGTCATAGACAACTTGATCAAGCTACAATAACTAAAATTTATCTAATCCCTCAAAAATCTTCAATAGCAATTAAGGTTAACAGGATAGACTAGATAGTAACAGGATAGCTGACAATCACCCCCTTCGTACCTGTTAGGGCAAGTTTATCTTCAATGTCTAGATTAAGAGTTAATGGAAGCATTCCCCCCTCGTCCACAACTAACCCCGGTCAAAGGACGATGAAAACCAAGCGTCACCCCAAAGATAGTGCCTTGGGTTTAGTCTCTACCCTCAGCTTTCCGGCGATCGTCGGGACGGCGGATATGATGCTAAAATCGGCAGAAGTTACCCTCGTGGGTTACGAAAAAATTGGCGGTGGTCACTGTACGGCGATCGTGCGTGGTAATATTGCCGATGTGCGGTTAGCAGTGGAAGAAGGGGCAAAAACCGCCGCACAGTTCGGACAATTGGTATCTAAATCGGTTATTCCCCGACCGATGCCCAATTTAGAGGTAATTTTCCC
>NZ_JASJFB010000048.1:0-20592 GCF_030065455.1 Microcystis sp. M53602_WE12
AATTCTTTTCCTGCTCGATTTTTTTCTCTAATTTTTTCAAGTCTGATTCTTGTCTAGCTTGACTTTCAACTAGCAACCATCTTTGTTCTATCCCCCCATAGGCGCGGGTTGCCCCTCTGTGTGGGGCGATGACTATTCATCGTCACGGCAACGCTATGACCATGAATCGGCCGATGTGGGATTTTGGCCTTCGACCTTGGCGAGAGTATAATGGCGATCTTCAGCAAGCGGGCCAGCAACTGCAAGCCTATTTCCAGAGTATCCCCCCGGAAGAGCGCATCTGGGCAGTGGTCTTGAGTTCCTCCATCTATGAATACTTCCTGCGTTACCTGACGGCATCGATGGGCATTAATCCGATCGAGGAGTTTCGTCTTTTGATTATTCCGCCGCCGCAGATGGTCAACAATATGCGTATTGGCACAATGCAAGCTTATATGGTGGCCGAACCCTGGAACACTAGGGCGATTACCGGTAACGAAGGGGTCGGTTTTACCTTTGCCCAGGGACGGGAAATCTGGCAAGGACACCCCGATCGCATTCTAGCGGTGATGGAGTCTTTTATCGAAGAAAACCCGAAAACCTATCGCTCTTTAGTCAAAGCGATGATTGAAGCTTGTCAGTATTGCGATCGACCTGAAAATCGAGAGGAAGTAGCGACGATCATTTCTGGGCGCTCGTTTACAGGGGCAAAACCACAATTTACCCGCCCCGGCATCGTTGGGGATTACAACTATGGGGGTTTCGATGATCGAAAACGTCTGGTTGAGGATCTAGCGACGACAATTTTTTTCGCCATGCCGAAAGATATTGCCAAAGCCGATCACGATCATTCTACCTTTCTCTGGCAATCCGAAAGTCTTTGGTTAATCACCCAGGCCGCTCGCTGGGGACAGATTGCTGAAATACCCAAAAATGCGGAAGAAGTAGCTAAAAAAGCTTGGAAAACCGATTTATACCGTCAAATCGCCGACGATATGGGTATTGTTTGTCCCAGCGAGGATTATTACGTCGTACCGCCGGGGGACTTTATCGATCAAAAAGCTTTTGATCCTAGCGATCTCGTCGGTTATCTCAACAGTTTTGAAATTCGCGCCAATTCACCTCAATTCTTTTATTTGCAGGGATAATTAATTATTATGGCCCAATTCTCCTCTGTTCCTAACTCGCTCTCAAGTTCCTTTTCCGGGGAGGAATTTTTAGAGATTAAAAATATCGTTAAAGCTTATCCTAAGGCTGATGGCGGTAATTTTGTTGTTCTTGATGGGGTGAATCTGACTATTGGTTCCCAAGAATACATTTCGGTGATCGGTCATTCCGGTTGCGGCAAATCGACGCTTTTAAAAATTATCGCCGGTTTAGAACAAGCCTCCTCGGGACAGGTCACTTTAGAAGGAAAATTAATTCGTAAACCGGGGGCTGACCGCATGATGGTTTTTCAGCATTATTCTCTTTTACCCTGGTTGACAGTGCGAGAAAATATTCGCTTGGCGGTGGATGAAGTTCTTAAAAGTGCTAGTAAAGTTGAAAAAAATAGCCTTGTTAATGAACATTTAGCTATGGTGCATTTAACGGCCGCTGCTGATAAATATCCCGAAGAAATCTCCGGCGGAATGAAGCAGCGGGTGGGCATCGCTCGCGCTTTGGTAACTCGACCGAAAATGCTATTGATGGATGAACCTTTTGGGGCTTTAGATGCTTTAACTAAGCGAAAATTACAACAGGAAGTGCTGAAAATTTGGGAGAGTCACCGGCAAGCGGTGATTATGATTACCCATGATGTAGATGAGGCAATTTTCATGTCCGATCGCATTGTTTTAATGACCAATGGACCCCATGCTAATATCGGTGAGATTTTAACAGTGCCTTTTCCCCATCCCCGGGATCGTCACGCCATGCGAGAAACTCAAGAATATTATGATTTAAGAAATCATGCTCTCGATTTTCTAGAGCGTTATTTTACAGCCGATGAATAGGCGGTGAAAAAGTCAGATAATATCTGTAGGGGCGAAGCATTCGGATGGGAAATCTCCGGTTTCAGCGATAGGTTATTGCCCGAATGCTTCGCCCTTTTTCTATTAAGATTGGGTCAGGGTAGCCAATTCTAAGGCTAAAGGATCAACCCGGCGTAAATTTGCCCCTAATGCTCTTAATTTACCCTCTAAATTATCGTAACCTCGATCGAGGTGATGGAGTCCCTGCACAATAGTAGTCCCCTGGGCTGCTAATCCTGCTACCACCAAAGCTGCCGAAGCGCGTAGATCCGTGGCCATCACCGGCGCCCCGGAGAGGAAAGGCACACCGCGCACTAAAGCCACATTTCCTTTGACCTTGATATCTGCTCCCAGACGCTTTAATTCGGCCACATGACGCAGACGGTTTTCAAAAACCGTCTCATTAACCACGCTACTGCCCTCGGCTAAAGTTAATAGAGCCATAAATTGGGCCTGCATATCCGTGGGAAAACCGGGATAGGGCAGGGTTTCCATATCGGTGGCTTTTAAGTCTCTAGGGATAATCCGGAGACGATTGGGACCATCTTCCACCACTTCCGGACCGATTTCGTGCAGTTTGGCAATTACCGAAGCTAAATGGCTGGGAATCACGGGATAAAGACTAATTTCTGAGTGGGTAATCGCCCCAGCTATCAGTAAAGTCCCGGCTTCAATGCGATCGGGAATGATACTGTAATCGGTACTGTGCAGACGGGAAACTCCCTCGATGACAATTGTATTGGTCCCAGCACCGCGAATTTTTGCCCCCATGGAAACACAAAAATCGGCTAAATCAATCACCTCTGGCTCCTGGGCCGCATTACCGAGAATGGTTTCCCCGAACGCTAAAGTCGCCGCCATCATTAGGGTTTCCGTCGCTCCCACACTGGGATAATCCAGATAAATATTCGCCCCTTTCAGACGACCATTACCCTTAACGCGGGCGTGTACCATGCCGCCATCGATTAATACATCTGCACCCATTGACTGTAGGCCTCTAACGTGCAGATCTACTGGTCTGGCCCCAATGGCGCAGCCGCCGGGGAGGGGAACTTTTGCTTCTCCTAAACGGGCTAAAATCGGTCCGATGGCGAAAAAACTGGCTCGCAACTGGGAGACGAGATCGTAGGGTGCTTGAGCTTGTTGGAGGTCTCTGCCATCAATCTCTAGTCTATCTCCGGTGCGACGGACTTGCACGCCCAAAGCCGAGAGAATTTGACTCATCCGCTCGATATCGGCCAGGGCAGGTACATTACCAATCTGGCACTCGTCGGAGCAGAGTAAAGCTCCCGCCATAATCACTAGAGCGGCATTTTTGGCACCACTGATCTTGACTTCACCCTTGAGAGAGTGACGACCTTGAATTTCTAAATAGGGATGCTCGGTATCGATGGTCATAGGATGATTCATTTATCTTGGTTGGCAGTCTTGGCTAAGGAGAGCTTCGGCAAAATGACACTGCATTTTATCAGATTTTTGAGGAAATTATTGGTGATTCTACCCCGAAAAGCGATTTTTGTCTTAATTATCTGAACTATCTTGACTTATGGATTGTCCGATAGTATAATAAAAGATTGTGAAAGAAAAATGCGGAACTGGCGGAATTGGTAGACGCGCTAGATTCAGGTTCTAGTGTCTGCAAAGACTTTCGGGTTCAAGTCCCGAGTTCCGCATTATCTCCCTCAAGACGCAGTTGTTTAGGGCAGCCCTAGCGGGGTTAAAAATCCGATTGGCTATGATTAGCAGTGTTCAAAACCCTTTAATCAAGCAAATTCGCAAGCTACACCGCACTAGAGAGCGACAGGAGCAGAATTTGTCCTTAATTGAGGGAACGCACTTACTAGAGACGGCTTTAGCGGTGAATTGTTCCCTAGAGACGGTTTGTTATACTGAAAAGTGGCAGCAAAGACAGGGAGAATTAGCAGAGAAGCTTCAAAATCAAGCCAAACGAGTCGAGATAGTTTCCCCGGAAGTCCTCGCTTCCCTAGCAACCACGGTTAACCCCGATGGTGTGATTGCCACTATTGCCCGTGATCACCTTCATCCAGTCCCCCCAAATCCGCTACAATTGGGCTTAGTTTTGGAAAGATTGCAGGATCCGGGTAATCTCGGCACTATTATTCGCACTGCTGTGGCTACGGAAGTACAGGGTATCTGGTTAAGTCTCGATAGCGTCGAAATCGATAACCCCAAAGTGATCCGCAGTTCGGCTGGGGAATGGTTTCGATCGCCCCTGGTGGTAGAATCGGATTTATCGGCTTTGGTGAAAAAATATCAAGCACAGGGGGTAAAAGCGATCGCGACTTTACCCACAGCCACCAAAAACCACTGGGAGATTGATTTTACCCGTCCGACTTTAATCTTGTTAGGCAATGAAGGAGCCGGTTTATCGCCCCAATTAGCGGCTTTAGCCGATGAAACGGTGAAAATTCCCCTCTTTGGTGGTGTAGAATCTTTAAATGTTGCGATCGCTACTGCTGTCATCCTCTACGAAGCTAGAAGACAATTATCCTACAGTAGGGTGGATTAGCGTCAGCGTAATCCACCGTTAAACTAGACAAGAATTAGAGATTTATGTATTCTCGTTTTCTGTCTCCCAATCTAAATCATCTAGCATCTTCAATAATAAATCGATGAATACGATAATTGCTCCACCCTCCTCTGGTTTAGGATCGATGAATCGATGAGCGTAACGGTTACGAAAAAGCTTCATTGTACCCGAATATAAATCACGGTATGCCTCTAATTCTTCTGATGGAAGCTTATCTTTTTGTACAGATTTATTACTTCCAAAAATTAGGTTAACAATACCATTACCCGTGGCTTTTTGATTAATATTATCAATATTTCCCAGTTTCCTCATGCGGTCCTCTAAAACCACTGTCGCATTGCGAATCGCAGTATCCCACGCTTTTGGATTATCTCCACCCGCACTCACAGAAAAACGGACTCTCTCCCATAGTTCGGAGTCTAAATGTTCAACTTCAGTTAAGGGAATTAGATGAGGAATAGCCGAGCGATCGGGTTCAGCAAAGTTAGAATCAACCGCTTCATAAGCTTTTCCTGTTAGAGCGCCCTTGTATTGAACGGACTTCGAGTCTTTTTTTTGCCATTTAACATAATCATATTCTTCTAATATATCGAAGGTTGCGAATTCGACATAAGGAGTGCTATCAAAACCATTGTAATCTACCCAAAGATGACTGTTAACAGTCGGACAGTAGTACCAAATACTGTCCTCTTTAAGATGATCAGCCCGTACTTCTTTAACTATCCATCGTAAAAGGTTTTTTTGATTTTCTGTTAGACTCATATTTACACCTCCAAAAATAATTAACAGTACCATTATACTATGTAGTTTTGATTTTCGTAACGGGAATTTGCTAAAACCGACATCTATATAGGGTCTGCTGAAAAAGTACGGGCGAAGCATTCGGATAGAAAATCTACGGTTTCACCGATAGGTTGTTGCCCGAATGCTTCGCCCCTACAGGACACGGGCCGATGAAGACGCAAGGTTTTGAACGAAGATTCTCTCAAAATCTTGCACCTGTGAGAGCAAAACAGAACCCTAAAACCCTTACCTCGTCTATATTTCACATTTATTCAGCAAGCCCTATATAAATCCCTCGGATAGGTGAAACTGTTTCTATGAATAGTGAAATTTGATACAGTCAACCAATTTTTTACACTTCCGTTTTTTTGGCAAGTTTTGGCGGAATTTGCGCGGCTGTTAAGGTGACAATTTGGCCATCTTTGAAAATGCTGATAGACTCTCCTAAGAGGCGGTGTCTCTCAATTGCTTCTGCGATTGCGACTCTAACACCTGTATCGATTCGTTCCGATAATTTATCAGGAATTGGCTCAGTCATGGGCTGCCTCGGTTATTTGTTGCCAGATAGAGGAGTCATAGATAATGACTTGTTGATTGAAGGGACGTTCAGCAACTAAGTGCGGCTCATCCCCAGAATTATTATAGATAACCCAAGTATGGCATAAAGGTAAATACAACTGCATGAGGTTATTACGTCCCCGCTCATAACGACGACGAACCACATCTTCAGGAATATTATGACCGCCACTGGCTACCCTTCTGTGAACTCTCTCTAAAGCTAATTGTGGACTTTGTAGCCAAAAATAAATAAGATTGAGCCTATAGCCAGAACTTTGACAGTCTCTCAAAAAACGGGCAAAATGTCGGGCTGCCAGGGTGCTTTCAAAAGCAAAATCTATTCCTTGGCACTTCAGTGTTATCAGCCTTTCTAACATCAACCGTCCTGCTTGGATAGCAACCGACTCAGGATTAAAAGGTGAGAGTCTGGCGGCAATTTCATCGGCGTTAACGTACTCGATAACGCCTAAAAAGTTGGGTAAAATTTTTTTAGCGACGGTGGTTTTCCCGGAACCATTGGGGCCACCAATTAGATAAACGTCAGACATGAGGGAAAAGCTCGTCCTCCAGATTATTTTGAGATAACCTCGAACTAAGTACCAGTGGTACCAGTTTACCAGAAGTGGCTACTCTCCTAGATGATGGTAATCTGAGAACATTTGGCGATGACGGTTGCCAAGAGGTTTTCACTAATCTCGATCGAATTCGTTACCCTGAAAAATCCTGTATTTTTTAACAAGTCAGACTAAATCTTTCAAGGAGGACTTGAAAAATTGCCTTGGCATAAGTTGCTATTTGAGAGATAAAAATATAGAAGCAGCTGATTATTTACTAACCTACTTTTTTTAATTTTTAACGGGTTAGGACTGAGATATACTGAGATTGTTGCTTATAGATCACTACTATGGGACGTTTAGCGCTGATCAGCGTCACTGACAAAACCGGAATAGTTGACTTTGCCCGTCAGCTAACAGAAGAATTTGATTTTGAAATTATTAGCAGTGGAGGAACCGCCAAAACGCTCCAATCGGAGGGAATTCCCGTGATTAAAGTGGGAGAATATACAGGATCTCCTGAAATCTTGGGCGGAAGGGTGAAAACTCTCCATCCTCGCATCCATGGCGGTATTTTGGCTAGACGGGATTGGCAGTCAGATTTAGCGGAAATGGAGGCTAATCAAATTCGTCCTTTTGATTTGGTGGTGGTTAATCTCTATCCCTTTGAACAGACGATCGCTAATCCTGATGTTACCACCGCTCAGGCGATCGAACAAATCGATATCGGTGGTCCGGCGATGTTACGCGCCTCAGCTAAAAATTTCGCCCATTTGACTGTCATCAGTAACCCGAAGTATTACGAGCAGTATTTAAGCCAATTACGGCAAAATAACGGCGAAATCTCCCTGGAATTCCGTCAAAAAATGGCGGGGGAAACCTTCGCTTTAACCAATGCCTACGATGGTGCGATCGCTGCCTATTTCGCCAGCTTAAACGGGGAAACGACTCGCTTTAATTTGGCGGGAAATGCCCTGCAAACCCTGCGTTACGGCGAAAATCCCCACCAAAGTGCCACTTGGTACGGCAGCGGTACAATGGCTCAAGGTTGGGGAAAAGCGACCTTATTACAGGGAAAAGAACTAAGTTATAACAATTTAGTCGATTTAGAAGCAGCCCGCCGTTTAATCGCCGAATTCGGCAGTGAAGAACCGGCTGCCGCTATCTTGAAACACACTAATCCCTGTGGGGTGGCGATCGGTGGTAGTTTAGTGGAAGCTTATACTAAAGCTTTTAACGCCGATGCTATCTCGGCTTTTGGGGGTATTGTTGCCCTAAATCAAGCCATAGACGAAGCAACCGCTAAAGAATTAACGAAAACCTTCCTAGAATGCGTGGTTGCCCCCGATTGTAGCCCCGAAGCCCGGGATATCCTTGCTAAAAAGTCAAAAGTGCGGATTTTATTGCTGCCGGACTTAACCACGGGAGAAAAACAAACAGTAAAAGTTATCGCTGGCGGTTTTCTAGTACAAGCGGCCGATGACGTGGTAGAAACCCCGGATGAGTGGCGAGTGGTGACAGAAAAACAACCTACCCCCGCACAATTAGCGGAATTGCTGTTTGCTTGGAAGGTATCTAAGCACGTTAAATCTAACGCTATTGTAGTGACAAAAAATCAAACTACTTTAGGCGTTGGTGCGGGGCAAATGAATCGCGTTGGTTCGGTGAAAATTGCCCTTGAACAAGCAGCAGAAGCGGCTAAAGGTGGCTATTTAGCTAGTGATGGTTTTTTCCCCTTTGATGATTCTGTTCGCACGGCAGCCCAGTTTGGTATCGAGGCAATTGTTCAACCCGGAGGTTCTTTAAAAGATCAGGATTCGATTAATGCCGCTAATGAGTTAGGTTTAATTATGGTCTTAACAGGCATTCGTCATTTCTTGCATTAATACAAAGTTAGGGTGTGTTATTGCTTAAATTAACGCACCCCAACCAGTTATTAATTATCGGTTAATTTCCCCTATTCAATGGTCTTAAATTCGCCAAAAGCGCGAGGATGGTCAGCTTTTTGGGAACTAAGAAAATAGCACTATGTCTGGCTATTTATTCAGGTCATTTCCTCAAATACTTTGGACAAAAATTGACCAGACTTGGCGATCAATGTTTCCTCTCCAACTATTAAGAGTGTCAAAATAATAGTGAAGTTTTGTGACAAAGTGCAGTCAGATCTAAGAGTCTTTGCTAGAATCCTAGAAAGCTTCTGTGATCAGTCTCCTTAAAGTAGATTGTTTGCAGTAAACTAATCTGGCTAACACGCTTTTGGGCGTAATATAGGGAAAGTGCGATCGCCGAGCTTGTAGGGTGCGTTCCCTAATCTGGATCCTACTGCTCCACCGATCGATTTTTGGGAACGCACCATGCCCATAGATTGAAGTTGTGAGTTTAAGTGTGATGCCGAAGGCACTACGCCATTGCCGTATGTAGCTTAAAGCTTGAGAGCCAACTAACAAAAATATGCCCAGAGGTGGGTTAGTCATCTATCGGATTAAAATGTAAAGAGAATAATCACCTATACTTCAATCTAATATCCATCCTATGCAAATTACCCTCAACCTTGATGAATCGCTTCTCAAGGAAGCCTTTCAACTGACTAACCTCACCACCCAAGAGGAACTAATGAATCTTGCTCTACAAGAATTCGTAAGATCCCGTCGTAAGAAAAACCTTCTCGACCTTGCCGGACAAATTCAATTTGCTCCAGATTTTGATTATAAAGCCCTACGTGAAACTCGTCATGTTGCTGATTGACACATCTGTGTGGATCAGCGTCTTCCGCGATCGCAGTGGTCAAGTTCGCCAGCAACTGGAAACGTTAATTGCAAATCGTGAGATTTTACTCACCCGCTTTACCCAGCTTGAACTGCTTCAAGGGAGCTTAAACGAGCAAGAGTGGACAATCCTCTCTACTTACCTCGAAGTGCAGGATTATGTTGAACTCAGGCCTTCTTCCTGGCAAGCGGCTGCACGTATTTACTATGATCTGCGTCGTCAAGGATTGACTGTTCGCAGCCCAATTGATTGCTGTATTGCTCAAGCGGCACTGGAAAATGATCTGCTTCTGATTCACAACGACCGTGATTTTGAAACCATTGCTCAAGTGCGATCTCTTCAAAATCTCCGTTTTCAGCCCTAGGGTGCGTTCCCTAATGGGGGTCCTACTGCTCCACCGATCGATTTTTGGGAACGCACCATGCCCATTGATTGAAGCTGTGAGTTTAGTTGCGATGCCGAAGGCACTGGTTGGTCTATCGGCGCGTTACGAGGGCAAGCTTAATCGTAATCAAATTCAGAATGGTACAGTCACACGAAGGTGGCATTGGAACAGTGGAAGAATGCAAACTAAAACCTGGGCTTGGAGCGCAAATTGGTGAAACTATCTTCATTACAGTCCCATTAAGATTCTCAGTCTGTCTTCAACCAATGCCAGGGTTTCTGAGGATACAGTTCCCCATCGCTTCTCAAGTCGTTCTACTGAGATTGATCTTACGTCCTCGCACTTGATAAAACTTGGCATTTTCACTCCTCCCTCTGGGGGTTCCACTTTTAGGTGAAAAGGGATTCCTTTGTCTTTAGAAGTTACTGGCAAAACAACAACTAAGCCAGATGCACCCTGATTAAACAGGTCTGCTGAAATCACTAAACATGGACGCTTACCAGCCTGTTCATGCCCCCTTACTGGATTAAGGTCTGCTAGCCATATTTCTCCTCTGGTAATTTCTGCCACTACCCTTCTACTCCATCAGCGAGAGTTTGCTCCCATGTCTGCCTTTCAGAAATTTCCTCTTGCCATAAAGTCTCATTCTTCCTTAAGGCGGCGAAGGCTTCATTCGCTTGAACTAGAAAAACATATCTGCGATAATTTTCGATGGCTTTGTCTAATACTGTTGGGAGAGTATCCCCAGAGGAGTCAACGAGTGCTAACAGCGTTTTGTGAGCAGCCTCACTAATGCTAATTTTTAATTCAGGCATACTTTTCTCTCGTAGCTTGTGTAGGGCTATTGTAGCCAATTGTGTAAGGACTAACAACCTGGTTGGAACTGATTATTTATTCTCCCTTTTGCCTTTTTCCTCTCCTGATATGTAGCCTATACTCAACGGATTTAGTATTAGATAACACCTGTGAATAACGGAGTCGGAGAAGAATTTTTTTTGCCCAATGTTGAAACACTTTCAATTGATGGCGTTTGCTGGGTAAACGCAGTATATAGACAAATCGACGCATTATATCGGCTAATCTACCACTAATATTAAGGCCAAAACTGGAGACAAGGGCTGATTGTTTACCCAAGGTTAACATATCACCTAAATGGAGATAATAATAGGGTTTGAGCGATTTTTTTCTGATCACTGCCGAGATATTTTTGGCTACTACACTGGCTGCTTGATAGGCTGCCTGTGCTGTGGCAGGAATTACCTGTTTACTCGGATAAATTTCGGCTAGATCCCCAAGGGCAAAAACTTCGGGATAGTCGATTAATTGTAAACTGGAACGGGTTAATAATTTGCCTTGTGCTGTTTTCTGACAATCTAAATTATTGATCCAATCTTGTGCTTGGGTTCCTGCTGTCCACAATAATAAATCAATGGGGATAACTTCATTTGTATTATCTTTAAATACGGTTATGGAATTAGCGGTAACTTCCTTTAATCCCGTGTTTAAATAGAGACTAACATTCTTGGCTAAAAGGGAACGATAGGAAGCAATACGCACCGATTTAGGGAAGTTTTGCAGTATTTCCTCGTTCCTTTCCACTAGATGAACTTGGCCTTTTTTTCCTAAGCGATCAGCTACCTTACAGGCTAATTCTACCCCATTGGGACCGCCGCCAATAATTGCTAAATTAATTGAGGATTTTCCTTGAGTTTCTAATTCATGAATTGCCGTTTGTAATTTTTCCACATCCTCTAAACTCCGAAAAGTCAGCCCATAATCGGCTAACCCCGGTATAGCCGGCCAACGATTCCGCACTCCCACCGCTAAAACGAGGTAATCATAATCTATAACTTCCTCATTTTCTAAATATACTCGATGATTGTTTAAGTCAATATTACTGGCTTTTTGAGTTTTTAAATTAACCTTAGTTCCTGTTAATAATTGACGGTAGGAGGGGGCAATTTCCCAGCGTTGCAATTCTCCTGTAATTAGTTCATAGAGAAGGGGAGTAAAGAGAAAATGGTCTTTCGGTTCGACTAAAGTTATTTGCCATTGACATGATTTTACTGCTGTTAATCGACTCAGATCGAGTGCCGTGTATAACCCGCCAAAACCACCTCCCAGAATGCAAATCTTAGTTATAGGTTTATTCATGGATTTTTATTCTCAGTTGTGTTTAAGATGGGTTTCAGTTCCGAAACTAATTGTTCTGAACGAATAATTCTCGCCGGGGGCAAAAGATGATAGTGAGTGTCAGCAAAAATAGTAGAATCGGTCTTAATATTCAAGTCTTTTGGGTCATAAATTGTTGGCACAACCCGACTTAATTCTTCGGCAGATTTGCGAATATTAGCAACGGTTTTACCATCATTTTTGGCATAAACCCAGGGCAAAGAAACCACTAAAGTCGCCCCTTTTGCTTCTAAATCTTTCTTGAGTTTTTCAATAGCTTTAATCGAGTGAGGAGAAGCAGCAGTATCAAAGGTCATTTGCCACCATTTCCCCGTTCTTTCCTTAACTATAGTCGGATCACCTGTATTAGTCATTGGATCGGAAAGATAACCCGTCATTCTGCCTTTGGTGAATAAATCAACCGTGGATTTAGTAACTGGACGCATCCCCGGAATACCTAATAACCAAGTATCCTCGATCATGGTTTTTAAAGGTATCCCACCTAACCCTGGTTTGCCAATAGCGACGCTAAAAGGAGCCGATCCCCAAAGTCCTTCGCCGCGATTAAAACCGTCCTCATCCATGAGCATGAGATATTCGGGAATCAGCAGAATTACGTCTCCTTGGCGCGCTTTTTCGAGAATCATAGCGGCAATGACATTTAAGCCGATATCCCCCTGTAAACCGAAGTTAACCACGGGAATTCCCAATTCTTTGGCCATTAATTCCGAATTTATGCTATAATGCGCCCCCGATCCCGCCGTGACGATTAAACGCCGCGGTCCTTCGACCTTGGCTGCGATCGCTGATTTTTCCTCGTACATCATCCGCAACCAGCTTAATTCGCCGCCGTAGATGACATTATAAACAAAGCCGAGGGACCAAGCGACTCCCAGAGAGGCTAACCAGGGGAAAGGGTTAAAGGATTTAGTATTCATCAGAATTCAAAGTAAATAAAGTCACCGGTATTAGTGGAAGCTAGGAGAATAGTTAAACCTAGCAATATTTTAGACAGCCAAGGTGATAACAATAGTTCATATTCAAACTTTTTCTGAGCAATAGCCAAATGTTCGAGGATTAAAACAATGATACCAAGAACTAAAGCAACGCTTAAAACTGCTCCTTGATTGAGAGTATAGGAACTAAAAATTTCCCCGATATTAGCTAAGGAATAATTGAAAGGATTGGCAATAACCAGCATTTTGCCGATTAATCTTCTGGTGTTAATCTCCATGAAAAAGAGACAACCAAAAATGACCGCCAATTGCGTTAAAGCCCAGGAGACAATTTGCGGCTGAGAAACGTATTTTCCGACGAAAGCATAGAAAGGTCGGCCCAGATAACGCAGTAATAATAATAATGCCCCGTGATAGGCACCCCAAAAGATAAAATTCCAAGCTGCACCGTGCCAGAAACCTGAAAGAGTAAAGGTAATGAATAGATAAAAAGGCGCCCAATTTTTATTGGAACCCATCAGGGGTAAAAATACATAATCCCGAAACCAAGTGCTAAGGGTAATATGCCAACGTCGCCAAAATTCGTTAATACTTTGGGATGTATAGGGGGCTAAAAAGTTTAATTCTAATCTAACCCCGACAAAATAGGCTAAACCAACAGCAATAAAGCTATAACCACCGAAGTCAAAATAGATTCTCAGGGTGAATAAAAAGGCCTCAAACCAGATATACCAAGCATTATCGATCATCTTATCTAATTCGATGTAGGGCGCAATGTTATCGGCGAGGACAAATTTCATAAATAAACCGAGGGAAAGCCAACGCAAACCCTTCTCGAAGTTTTCTCCTGTAAATTTGAGGCGAAATCCCTCCATTTGTGGTAATAAATCCCGGCGACGCTCGATCGGACCTGCGACAATTTGGGGGAAAAAGGAGATAAAATTGACATAATCGAGGACGGCTAGGGGTTTCTTTTTCTTTTCCCGTAGGGAGTCCACCACGAAAGCCACCATCTGGAAGGTATAGAAGGATACCCCCGGTGGTATTTGGCTAGGCACGGGAATTGGGGAAAGTTCCTTCCAGTTAGGGGGGAGAGAAACGAATAATCCGATGATTTCCTCGACAAAAAAGCCGAAATACTTGAAGTAGGCGAGGACGAGAATATCGATGACGATAACGATAGTGGCTAGGAGATTCGCTTTCCAGCCGCTCATTTTCAGCACTAGCCAGACCATAATGTAGTTAAAGGCTAGGGAGACGATGAAAACGAGGAAACTGGTGCGACTGGCGTAATAAAACAGGATTAGGGACAGCGCCGCCAATCCGACTCCATCAAAAACACCTCGCCAGAGATTGAAGGACTTCGCCAGGTAGCGCGCCGTTAGGAAAGGAACGCTAAAAAGGATTAATATCCACCAAAATATAAAATCAGAGTAATTCAAGGCGTGTTAACTCCTGATGGTCTGTGTTACCTTGTTTGAGATGGGTTTCCTGACTTCTGATGCTCAGAGACGAGGGATTTTCTTGACAAGCCTATCAAACTTTGTCAGACTTGTCCATAAAATTACCTTCATCCATCCTAAAAAATCGAGGCTAGACAAGCAATGCTTTATCAAAAACTGTTAGATGCACATAAACGCTATCGACAATTTAAGACTTATCCCCATATTGCCGATCAATATTGGTCTAGTCAGTTGGCAGAGCATAATATTAATCCTAATTATGTGGAATATGATGCTAAATCTGGTCAACTTTTTTACAAACCCTTAGGGATCAGTTTAAGCAAAAATAAGCAGGATTTCCTCTTGGGTAGCAAAGTTTTTAACAAAGCTAACGCACTAAAAGCTCTGGCCGATTGTAAATTTTATATCGATGGGCAACAGGAATTAATTATCGATATCGATGGAGTTAAGTTAATTATCGAGACGGGACAGGATTTAGATATCGCCCATGAAATTTTCCTTTTAGGTGTATATAATTTCCTCTATGACAAGCCCTGTGTAGCGATCGATATTGGTATGAATACGGGTTTTGCTAGTCTCTTTTTTGCCAATCGAGCTAATGTGAAAGCTGTCTATAGTTACGAACCTTTTAAGGCTACCTACGACCAAGCTTTAAGAAATTTTGCCCTCAATCCTAATCTAGCGGAGAAGATTAAAGCTTTTGATTATGGAGTCGGCGCTCGGGATGAAATTATTCAAGTCGAATACGATTACACCGTGAAAGGTAGTGTTGGTATTTCTGGTATTGACAACCAATTAAAACCTTTTGCCTCGAAACAAACAGCTACAGCCGATTTAATTCTTAAACCTTTCACCGATGTGTTTAAAGGTATTACCTCTGATTATCCCGACATCGATATAGTTGCCAAGATTGATTGTGAAGGTTCCGAATACGAAATCCTCGATTCTTTAGCGGCAACTGGTCAATTGGGACAGATTAAAATTATCATGATGGAATGGCATAAAAAGGGTCCAGATGCTTTAGTTAAGCATCTGCAAGAATTCGGTTTTATCATCTTTTCCAGGATGCCTCGCAGTAAAAATGTGGGTACTTTGTACGCAATTAAACCCTAAAGTACAGAAGTGAGGTGATGGGGAGATAGGGAAATGGGGAAATGGGGAAATTTTAACTAATACCCCAAAACCCCAATACCTTCTAACTGATAACTGATAACTGCTTTACTGTGCTTGACAATAGGTATTAAAAGCTTCGCCAGTTTCTTTTTCTAATTGGCCGGCTTTTCTTACCTTTTCCTGTGCTAATTTTGCCCCGTTTTTATTGCGAGTTTCGATAACTTGAATTATTTCACGAGTGGCAGTGGCATAATCTTCGTAAACTTGAGCGAAGGCGATTTTATATTTCTCTAGTTCGGTATCCTTCACTTCTAATTTTTTCATATTTTCTGCGGCCTGTTCGATTTTATCGGCGGCTAATAGCCAACTTTTTTGGTCAATTTCTATCCCTTGAGCGTTGGTTAAGGATTTGGTTTCTTGGGCCACTTCGTTGGCAATCCGATAGATTTTTTGACATTGAAACTGTTTACTATCAGCACAACTTGCTAAAAAAGTCAAGCCTATAAATATTAAGATTATTTTGTTATTCATAGCATTGTATTCGAGAGAATTCTGGAGAAGCTTATAGCGGTAAACTATCAGCCTCTAAGTAGGGAGGCACAATTATTTGTAGGATGGGTTAGGGGTAGCGTAACATAATCGGGCGTTGGGTTTCATGCTTCAACCCAACCTACGTTCTATCGGCACCCCCCTTATCAAGGGGGGCAGGGGGGATCAAAGACAAAATCTATCTTCAATTTAATTGAAACCACTTACTTAGAACTGTTCAATCTTATAAGATTAAAGTTTAGCACTCGATCGCTGTTAAGCGTGTCTTTTTTGATGCCAATTCCAGGCGTGTTCAACTATTACCTTGAGATCGGCATATTGGGGATGCCAACCGAGAACCTGTTTAGCTTTATCACTACTGCCGATTAAAATGGGGGCATCGCCGGCCCTTCTGGGACTTTCGATGACGGGAATATCTAAACCAGTTACCGCTCGCGCTGTTTCAATCACTTCACGCACGGAAAAACCGTTACCATTGCCCAAATTAAACACATTACTTTCGCCCCCATTTAAGAGATATTCTAAGCCTAAAACGTGAGCCTGTGCCAAATCATTGACATGGATATAATCGCGAACAGCAGTGCCATCGGGAGTATCATAATCCGTGCCGAAAATTGACAGGGAATCCCGTTTTTTCAGGGCAGTTAATAAAGCCAGGGGAATTAAATGGGTTTCCGGTTGGTGATCTTCCCCTAATAAACCACTGGGGTCGGCTCCTGAAGCATTAAAATAACGGAAAGCCACCGATTTTAAACCGTAGGCCGGATCAAAATCCCGAAGAATTTGTTCCACCATTTCCTTACTGGCAGCGTAGGGACTGAGGGGATGATGGGGATGATTTTCCGTCATCGGAATTTCTTTCGGCATTCCATAAATAGCACAGGTAGAAGAAAAAACAAATTTCTTCACATCGGCGGCGATCATCGCTTGCAAAAGAGTCAGACTACCACTAACATTATTTTGATAGTAAATAGCCGGTTGCTGCACCGATTCCCCCACGGCAATAAAAGCGGCAAAGTGCATGACGGCGGCAATATCACGACTGGCAAATAAATTATCCAGCAGCGATCGATCCCTAGTATCACCGACAATTAACTCAACTTTTAATATATCCTTAATGATTTCGGCGTGACCGTAGGATAAATTATCGAGTACGATGACGGGATAACCGGCATTTTTGAGCGCTAGAACTGCATGGGAACCAATATAACCCGCACCGCCAGTAACGAGAATGGTAGGTTTAACTTGAGACACGCGATCATACCTATTTGAGATTGACTTGTCTATAACTTTATACCCTAATTTTGCTTTTAAGTAAGTGGTTATAATTAAATTGAAGATAGATTTTGTCTTTGATCCCCCCTGCCCCCCTTAATAAGGGGGGTGCCGATCCCCCCTGCCCCCCTTAATAAGGGGGGTGCCGATAGGCGCGGGGAGCTGACAATTTTTAACACCTACCTACTTAGTTGACCATCATGTTAAGTCCCCTCGACCTATCTCTTTCCCTTGACAAAGAAACTTATCAATCACAAATTAAAGATTTAATGGAACAACTGCGATCGCTACAGAAGTCCTGTTGGGAATGTAAATTACCCGTGGTGGTGGTTTTGGAAGGTTGGGCGGCGGCAGGCAAGGGAACTTTAGTCAAAAAAATGGTTAACTATATGGATCCTCGCGGTTTTACCGTCCATCCAATTTTAACCCCTTCCCCCCAAGAGGAAAGTTACCCGTTTTTGTGGCGATTTTGGCAAAAACTGCCAGCAAAAGGCAGTATCGGCATTTTTTATCACAGTTGGTACACCCATCTACTAGAGGATCGACTCTTAAATAAATTGCCCTCCTCCCAGATTCCCCTAGTCATGCGCGATATCAACACCTTTGAGCGACAATTATCTGATGATCGGGTCGCAATCGCTAAATTCTGGATTCACCTCAGTCAAAAGGAATTAAAGTCACGCATCAAAGAATACGCCGAAAATGAACTAGAATCTTGGCGCGTGCGTCCGGAAGATTGGCAACAGGCCAAACGTTATGATGAGTATGCCAGTTTAGCCGAGGAAATGATTACCTACACTAGCACGGGGGCCGCCCCTTGGACATTGGTGGAGGGCAACTGTCAACGTTGGGCCCGGGTAAAAGTTCTCTCCCAATTAGTCGGTACGATCGCTCAAGCTTTGGATCAGCGCCAATTACCGATCGAACCTCCTGCCAATCTACCACCCCAAGCCCAATTACTGCCCACGGAACCCGATTATCTGGGGAGAGTGGACTTAAGTGCCAAATTGGAAAAAGAAGACTATAAAATCCGTTTGCGTCAGGCACAGGTAGAATTAAGAAAACTGCAATTAGAGATTTTTCAGGCAAATATCCCCGTTTTAGTCCTCTTTGAAGGGTGGGATGCCGCCGGTAAGGGAGGGGCGATCAAACGCTTAACCGATACCCTCGATCCTCGCAGTTATCAAGTGATTGCCTTTGCTGCCCCGACGGAGGAAGAACACCGCTATCATTATCTCTGGCGCTTCTGGCGCAAATTACCCGCAGCCAAAACTATCGGTATATTCGATCGCAGTTGGTATGGACGGATTTTGGTGGAGAGAGTGGAAGGATTCGCTAAAGATATGGATTGGCGACGGGCATATCAAGAAATTAACGAATTTGAGGCCCAATTAACCCATTCAGGCTGTGTTTTAGTCAAATTCTGGTTACATATTAGCCCCGAAGAACAGTTAAATCGCTTCAACGAGCGCCAAAATAACCCCTATCGTCAACATAAACTCACCGATGAAGATTGGCGCAATCGGGAAAAACAGCCCCTCTACCATGTGGCAGTTAATCACATGGTAGCCCGCACTAGCACCCCCGTCGCCCCCTGGACGATTGTAGCGGCAAATGATAAGTATTTCGCCCGCGTTAAAGTCATAGAAACAGTAATTGCCGCTATTGAAACCGGTTTGAAACAACGGGGATAGGGGAGATAGGGGTATGGGGATTTTTTCGATTCAGTTGTACAATTTACCTTTGAGTAGGCACTAAACTAAACTGGTAACTTGAGGCAGATAATCACGGCCAAAAAATGCGTGCAAACGTTGACGCTCAGAAGTTAGAACGCCTAATGCAAATCTTAGGTAAAGAAGCTCAGGGTTCAGGCACTATCTACTTTACAGGTGGAGCGAGTGCCTTACTGGTGGGATGGCGCAATTCCACAGTCGATGTGGATATCCGTCTAGATCCCGAACCGCCGGGCATTTTTCAAGCGATCGCAAAGCTGAAAAAAGAATTGAACATCAACATTGAACTGGCATCTCCGCAGGATTTTCTGCCCCCTATTCCGGGATGGCGTGATCGAAGCGTATTCATTGGCAAACGAGGTCAAATCTCTTTCTATCACTATGATTTTACAGCCCAAGCTCTTTCTAAACTATCGAGAGGGTTTGACCGTGACTTGAAAGATATTGAAGCTATGTACGAACACAAATTATTCTCTTTGAATGAGCTAGGGGAATGCTTTGAAGCGATTGCACCGGAACTAATCCGATTCCCCTCCCTTAACCCTGATGTGCTGAGAAGCAGAGTCGAGAACTTTATTGAACGTTTTCAATGTCCACCAGAGGAGAAACAATCATGAATCTCAATGAGTTGCCAGGGGCCGAGATCATCTTACCCGGACTGAGGGATCTTCACAATGGTGAGTCCAATACCATTGGGGCGTTGCTAGTTGCGATCGCATCGACGCGCCTAACCGAAGTCGGTTTCGATATCCCTAAAAATCACCTAGCTTCAGAGCCTGAGCTAACCTTGTATGCCTATCTCCAAGAGGAACGGGATGATGCTTATTCTTACTATAATGCTTTGCTGAATCGCCTCAATAGCTTTTGCAATGCACTCGAACTCGCTTATAAAATATGATGACAATTTCCCCCAGTTTAATTTCTCCCGATCTCAGTTTGGCCGATATTCCCCTAGAGGAAACCCTCTCTTTAGGAGTGATGGCTTCTGGTAGTGGTTCCAATTTTGCTGTTTTGGCGGCAGCGATCGCAAAAAAACAGCTAAATGCCCGAATTCCTGTTCTCATCTACAATAATCCCGATGCCAAGGTAAAAGAAAGAGCCGATGACTACAATATCCCTGCGGTTTTCCTCGATCATCGTCAATTTAAACCCAGAGAAGAACTCGATCGGGCAATAGTAGAAACTTTCCAAGAATACGGCGTAAAATGGGTAATTATGGCGGGCTGGATGCGAATTGTCACCCCGGTTTTACTAGATGCTTTTCCCGATCGCGTGATCAATATCCATCCTAGTTTACTACCCAGTTTTAAAGGTGTGCGCGCCGTGGAACAAGCTTTAGCTGCGGGGGTAAAAGTGACCGGATGTACTGTGCATATCGCTCGCGCGGAGGTAGATAGTGGCCCAATTTTAATGCAAGCAGTGGTTCCCATTCTCCCGGATGATACCGCGGCCAGTCTCCACGAACGCATTCAAGTGCAAGAACATCGCATTTTCCCAGTAGCGATCGCTTTAGCGGCGAAATTGGGCCTATAGAGATAGATTTCTGGACTTTCTTGGCGAGAATACTGGCAAAAAAACGAAAATTCAACGCAAATCGTTAAATAAGTAGGGTCTGCTGAAAAAGTTTTTCCTAGGGGCAGGGTGTAGGGTGTGGGGTGTGGGGTGTGGGGTTTTACCGATTTTGAGGGGGTCAATTACCTAATTTTCAGGGAAAAAGTCCCTGAATTTCCCCCTGATCACTCC
>NZ_JASJFB010000526.1:0-1258 GCF_030065455.1 Microcystis sp. M53602_WE12
CCTACTTCTAACCCAATGTGCACCAAAGATAAGCAAAAATTATTTATTGACTCCAAAAACTTGAGAATATTTAAATTAACATTTCGCAATATTTACAAATTCTTAAGAATTAATTGAGAAAGATTTTTATTTAACAACGATGTTGTAATGGTTACAGCGATTTGATAGAATTTCATAGTGGGTTATTCTGTGCTTTTTTGGGTAGCAATGGCTGAAACCCTTGCCACACCTACAAGGTGATCCTAATTAAGACGGGTAAATGAGTCAATTTCACCCACAACGATGATCTTTTTTTTGTGTAGTTTTATTGCAAAAAAAAAGTTTTTTTGACAAAAAGCACAAAGTATGATAAGTACCCAACCTATTTCTGGCTGCCAGTAGTTATTGCAGAGTGGGAGTTGGGAAGCTTTTCCAGTAATCAGTGGACTGAAAACGCAAATCTGACAACTGATGACCCTCTTTTCTTTCCTCTGGCATCAAAATGGTTTCCCAACGCAAGGTGACAGCCATCATAATTTGGTTGGCAATCTTACCGATGTCGTTTTTGACCGCGCTGCCCTGATCTCAGCGTTCGACAAAAGCTCACGCCGAGATCCGAACGGTGCGTTCATCCGGCGATGACTGGGTTTTTTAAGCGGTTGCTTACCCTGCCCGCTATTCTTAATAGCATACATCATATAAAGTCGCCCTAAAAGAGCGAGGCTTTAAACCCAATTTTTCGGTAAGTTTTGACGAAATATTGGGTGAGGATGTGTAAATCCGATGTGAATCCCTAGTCAGGGAGAATAATGTAAAGATTTATTAAATTGTAGCTTAGGATACTGTGCTGGGGGTAGAGTGTATTGTTGTTTTCAATAGTTAGGGAGAGATTAAGTTAAGATTTGTGACAAGATCGAGACAAACCAGAATTAATAGTTCCAGTGGTTCAGGGAGATGAACTGATTAGCAAGGGGGACGTTAGCAGTTTCGAGATTGGCGATTGCCTTGACAATTGCCTTGAAGCCCATATTTTTTAAGAGGTTAGCGTTACGGTAAACCGCGAAGATCCCCGAATGGTTTGGATTCGCTTGGTGCAACTCTTCAAAGTCATCGCAGTTATGAGTTAGCAGAATCCGATTTTCCTGTATATACTTTGCACGGCTACAACTTGCATTTTTTACTCAAGGACAATAATATAGTTTAAGAGTCATAATTAGAAGCAAAGCACTCATTAAAAACATGATTAACCTAGAATTCACGGAAGAAGAAAAGAACTCAC
>NZ_JASJFB010000705.1:0-2326 GCF_030065455.1 Microcystis sp. M53602_WE12
AAATAGCCATCACATGACCATGAGGAAGACTTCTAATCACTTCAAAATGATTGGGAATGCCTTCAGTCATGGACAGTGTTGCTCCTTTAAGAGCCAGTTTTAGATTGTCGATAATATCATCGGGTAATTTTGAGAGATTGGCCAGGGTTCTTTTTTTGACTTGATCTCCTTCTCGATAGGATTCACGAAGAAGAACAGCGGGGGGGGAATTACGGTTAGGAACTTTTTCTATATACATGACCACTATTTTAGCAAATGGAGAGAATTCTTTTTCATTAAGAAATTTTACAAATTACATGGGTACATTAAGAAAAGTTAAGGGGTGTATCCATTGATGGATAAGGGTTTTCGGCTATTATGCTATATATGTATGGGGGAAGTTCAGTTATACCCATTTGTTATTTCCCACGCTAAGAGAGAAATTGTTAACTAGAGTCAGTGAACAGTTTTGTTATCACCTTGTTCTCTAATTAAGTAGCGTCACAACACCTATGGTATGCAAATATTTTGACATAGTGATCGCTTTTTTACTACAGCAGGCTGGCGTTGGGGAGGGCAAGTGCCAACGCAGTCAGGCTGGTAATGCCTACGATCAGGAGGTTGGCAAAGTTCATGACATAGGCGCATACTGGGAGGGTTATTTTTTAGTATCGCTCCTATGGTGAGAGGGGAGAAGAGTGGAAGGGCGATCGCGACTGTCTCGAAGGCGGCTATTGAAATATAAATTCTTGTCCAAAACCTCTGTAGCCTTATGCTGGGATCTCAAGATCGGGGAATGGTTACACCAACACCAGCAAATTAAGCTGAAGAAACACGGGCGACTTGCCAAGAGCGTTTTTCGCTACGGCTTAGATTATCTTTGCTCTATCGTCACTGATTTAGACTTGAAACAGCGTGAGTTTTTACACTCCTTGCGATTTTTGTCCTGTACTTAGATCGGCATTACCCCAAAGGCTACTTAGGATGTTTATTGTTTACTTTTTCTTGTGAAGGAAGTTGATTTGGCTTTTGCTGCGTAGGATTAGTGAAGTATGTAAATAAAAGGTAGCCAACACCTGCCGAAACTAGAAGTATTAGAGTAATTTTCAACCATAATGGCCATTTTGTCTTGTATATAATTGTGAAGCATACTAGTCCTGCACTGATAGTAATTATTACATTCCGCACATTTGGGTCAGAAATGTATTCAATTAACCAAGAGGCAAAAGAATTGGCATTATCGGGAGCGCACCCCCAAGCAACAAAGTTTTGAGCCAATTCTTGCTGTGAGGTCTTGATAGGGAGACTAAGTGCCTCATAAGTTAATTTACCTAAAACACCACCTTTTGCTTGACCTATAAGAACAGCAATGGAGTCTTTGTTGTCGTCTTTTGAAACGTCATTACTTCTTGAGATATGTTCCTTATGTATAGAAGCAGTCCGCGCAGAAGAGTTAGATTCAGGTGTATAAGTTTCATATCTTCTAGACAAAGTTTGGCTTGTGTTTCTTAGTTTCATTACTTGAAAACCTCTTTAAGCGAATTAAGACTGAAAAGGCTTCGGTTGAATAATCTTAGCCGTCACCGTCCCCACCACATACTGCTCTTTGAGGACAGCGATCGCACTTTAAATTCAAAAACACGCCACCGCCGTACCCGCCAAACCGATCTTCCGGTAATAGTCGGGAAAAGCAGACCCAGTGCTTTTTTATCTATAGAATTTTCTTCGATAAACCGTGCCAAAAGGCTCTAATTATTTACCTCTTATTCACCTATCCCTACTCTATCTCCGATAATCTCAACGAATGAGGCTGTTTTCATAAAATTTAACGATTAGCCGACAATGAATCGCAGAAATATCCAGCGATCGCTAAAGTGCTTAACAAAAGAAATTGTAATCTTATCGATTTTGACCGTGCCACTATCCAAAGGAATAGATTAGATTTCTTGAAAAGACCAATGCGGGGAAATTACCGAGTAATCACCTGAACTTTTTCCTTATCCGTAAAGATCGGGAGATGTGCATATTCTTGCTATTCCTAATACATCTGAGAGCGTCCGTCCTGTCGAATTTATCTTTAGTTATAGGCCGACATTCCACACATCTTCATATACTTTTATATATTTTTACATTCCCCAAGATGTTTTGACGAAAAACCTTCATTGTAGAAACTACTATTGAGAACATTTTCAATAATTGATTTTTTCTGAGAAAAAAAATTACAATTCTTCACCTTGATAAAAATCTAAGTAGCTGGTTATAATTAAATTAAAAATGGATTTTAGGTTCGATCCCCCCTGCCCCCCTTGATAAGGGGGGTGCCGATAGGCGGGGGGATCCCCCCTTA
>NZ_JASJFB010000085.1:0-3172 GCF_030065455.1 Microcystis sp. M53602_WE12
GAACCCTTATATAGAAAGGCATTTAGCGATTTTTGTCAATTATTTCTTATCTAGAGCGAACTAATCAATTAAGTCTCTTGCCAGATAAGGATTTAGTCGATTTATGCCCCCCTATCGAACCATACCAAGTAACGAAGAACCCTTAAAACAAAGCTTAGGCAATTCTTATACAGCTAGAGGTCAATTATCCCAATTACGGGCAAAATCTGCTGAAAAACAAGATCATAACCGCTCCAATACTTTTCAAAAACAAGCGATCTCCGACTATCAACAAGCTACCAAAAATTTCCGTGCTAACTTAAATGGATCAGAAGATCCTTTAACAAAACTAGAGAATTTATTAAATTTAATTCGTTTATCCTATTATTCTCAAAATTTTCAGATAATTTCTCCCCAACAACGGCAAAATGATTTACAACAGGCGTTAATCTTGCTCCCTATGGTCCCTCAAAATGTAACAACGGTTTACGCTAGTATTGACTTAGCGAGTCTACCCGCCTTTTCTTTAGCCTTAAGTACCCCTTTAATCCAATGTCCGACGCAATGGCAACTATCTGACTATCAAAGATTATCCATTCTCGATAATGCTTTAACAATTGCTAAAAATCTTAATAATCCTCGTGTAGAGTCTTTTGCATTAGGCGCAATCGGTCATTTTTATGAATGTCTTGGCAGAACAAAAGAAGCCTTAACCCTAACACAGAAAGCGATTTTAGTGGCTAATCAAGATTTAAACACAAAAGATGGCTTATATCTTTTGGAATGGCAAAAAGGGCGTATTTTTCAAGCAAAAGGACAATTCAACCTCGCCGTTAACGCCTATCAAAACGCCTATAATACTCTTGAAAATATCCGTAGTGACTTATTAACGACTGAAAAAGACGTACAATTGGACTTTCGTGATAGTATTGAACCTATTTATCGTCAACTTGCTCAATTAAAGCTACAATTAGCTGATTCTCAAAGTTTATCATCTATACAACAAAAACAAGAATTAAAAGAAGTCCTCAAGATTATTGATCATCTAAGACTCGCAGAATTGCAAAATCATCTGGGAAATGACTGTTTTTTGCGGATTGATGCCCCTGATTCTCAGCCTATATCTGCTTTTCCTCAGACGGCAATTATTAATTCTTTAATGTTTCAAGAGAAAACAGCAATCATTATAATTTTACCCGATCAAAGTATAAAAATTCACTGGATTAAGCAGAATAAAGCCAATATTATCGAAAATATTGCTCAATTTCGTCAAAGTATCTTAGATGGGTTTTTAACTCTAGGTGATTATGACACAAGCTTATCTGAAACCCTCTATAGTCAGATAATTCGTCCTTTTGAGACTGATTTACAGGAATACGACGTAAAAAACTTAGTTTTTATCCAAGATAGTCCTTTTCGCCCCATCCCTATGGCTGCTTTACATGATGGTAAACAATTTCTGATCGAAAAATATGCTGTCTCTACTACCCCTAGTTTATCCTTAACCTTTCTGCAAAAAAGAACCTTATCTGACAATAAAACGTTAATTTTAGGAGTCACCGAAGAAAGTCAGATTGATGGTCAAATTTTTCCTTCTTTAGATAATATTCCCCTTGAAATTGCCACCATTTCCCAACAATTTCCTAATCATCAACTGCTAGTTAATCAACAATTTAACCCCCAAACCCTCACCCAAACATTAGATAATGCTGACTACTCCATTATTCATATTGCCACCCATGCTCAATTTGGGACAATTCCAGATGACACCTTTCTGGTGGCGGGAAATAATGATAAAATAGCCCTTAAAAGTCTTGAAAATACCTTAAGACTGCTTGAATCAGGCTCTAACTCTGTTGAACTTCTCACCTTAACCGCCTGTGAAACCGCAGAAGGAGACGAACGATCTGCGCTAGGATTAGCAGGAGTAGCGATACAAGCAGGGGTTCAAAGTGCGATTGCGTCTTTATGGCCAGTTTCTGATCAATCTACGTTACAATTAATCTTGGCTTTTTATGACAATTTAATTAATTCAGGGGTTAATAAAGCAGAAGCCTTAAGAGAGGCTCAAATCCAATTAATTCAAGCTCAAAGTAATCCAGATATTAATAATCAGTATAGTCATCCCGTTTATTGGTCTTCTTTTATCTTAATTGGAAATTGGTTATAAACATTAGACTTCCTGCGGAAGTCAGGCAATAGGAACTCATGCAACAGGCAACAGAAAGAAGAATAGATGGCTCTCCTCGACTTTGTGTGATAATCAGTGCTTATCATTCGTAGGAGTCTTCCTAGGCAAGGCTTTGAAGACTATATTTTTTTTGAAAAATTATCCCTATTCTTCTTCCTTCCACACAGAAACGAGAAGAGCCAATAGAATGCTTTCAGCATCAGGATTGATTACTTTTTGACTTGTGCAAGAGGTTCAATTTCCTTTTTTACTTTTGACTGGGTACAAGACATCCTTGAAGTCAACGACAGTTCAGTTTGTTACTAGAATCTAGTTCACAAAAATAGATTAGATCATTGTTTTGAGCAGGGGATTTTTTAACCTCAGTGGGTGTGGATAAATCAGACGGGACAGGGGTTACAGCCGTTGGTGCTAGTTCTGAAAGTACCATGGTTATTCATTCCTCGTAGTTCGATTTTTACTTTGATGATTAATCAATTCATCGAGGCCGATTAAAATTCTAGAAACTAGCAGAATGAGAGCCTCTTAATTAAGAAAATATCCTGTAGAGGCTGTTAAAAAGTTACTGTTTTCTTGTCAGTTAAATTTTGTTAAGATAATGCCCAAAAACTACAATTTATGGTAGGAAAAGAGGTAAGTCGAAACCGAGTTTGATTTTTGCTTACTCTAAATCAGAAAGGGCATTGGGCAAGATTAGCTAACTAGGGTTTGCTGAAAAAGTTGTTCGTGGGGGGCAGGGTGTAGGGTTTTAGCGATTTCGAGGGGGTCAATTACCTAATTTTCAGGGAAAAAGTACCTGAAGCCGATCACTCCCAGATATGGTACTTTTTGATTTCCAAACAGTCTAAAAGTCTTACCCAATAGACCTCGACCTAATATTATCTCAAGACCAAAAGTCTTTCTAGTTAAGGAATCTACCCGAATAAAAATTATTTTAATTGCCTCATATTTTTTCAGTGAAATTGAATTAGCAACGATAGATATACATTTCAGTTATCGAAC
>NZ_JASJFB010000303.1:0-10972 GCF_030065455.1 Microcystis sp. M53602_WE12
ATTCCCTGTTCAATTCCCTGTTCAATTCCCTGTTCAATTCCCTGTTCAATTCCATCTCCAAAAGCTTCTTGATAGAAACGAGTTTGTTTTAGGTCTTGTAGTTCCAACATAGCTTCAATTTCCTCTCGACTTTTTTGGGGTAATTTATAAATGATTATCGTTTCGATTAAATCAATGACATTTTTCTGCACTAAGCGATCGCTCAGTTCTCTTTGAGCCTGTTTAATTAAAATCTTAGCAGAATTAACAGCTTGACTCTCACTTTCCGTGACCAATTTGATCATGGCGATCGCTAAGGAAGGAGTCTCGTCATTTGCCAATTCATCCAGATAGATTCTTTTAATCCTTGACAAGGATAACAAGTCTGCAAATTGCTGGGGATGTTCTCGCTCAATTTCTCGGCTAGGATAAATAACAACTATCTGCCACGGTGACAAAGGTTTATACTGTCTAAGATATAAGAAAAGTTCCGAAAATAATCGATAATATAGGTCTTCATCCTTTTGAAACTGCACTTCTACCAGATAAAAGGGCGAATTTTCTAGATTATCGAGCGGCAAAAATAAACCATCCAATCGAAAAGCTAGTTGTTTAACTTCTTGGGAAGTAAATCGATAATTGCTCACGATAGCATCGGGTCGCTCAATTAATTCAAAGAACGAATCGGGAAAATCGAGAAACATTCGATAAAATATGCTGTCAGTTTTCATGTCATCGCTGATAGCTTAAAGGTCACTGATTCGCTACTATCCATTTGCCCACTACTTAGCAATTGCTGCTTTTCTAGACTTTTTAAACAGGATTGATTATTGTTGCTGTTGTGCCAAATAGTTAAGCACTGTTTCCAGAGTCAAGTCTAAGCGTTCCGAGATTTGTTGCGGGGTTAAACCGAGGTCTTGCAGTAGAGGAATTGTTTTCAATTTTTGCAAGTTTATTCCCTGTTCAATTCCCTGTTCAATTCCCTGTTCAATACCATCTCCAAAAGCTTCTTGATAGAAACGAGTTTGTTTGAGGTCTTGTAGTTCCAACATAGCTTCAATTTCCTCTCGACTTTTTTGGGGTAATTTATAAATGATTATCGTTTCGATTAAATCAATGACATTTCTCTGCACTAAGCGATCGCTCAGTTCTCTTTGAGCCTGTTTAATTAAAATCTTAGCAGAATTAACGGCTTGACTCTCACTTTCCGTAACCAATTTGATTATGGCGATCGCTAAGGAAGGAGTCTCGTCATTTGGCAATTCATCCAGATAGATTCTTTTAACCCTTGCTAGGGATAAAAAATCGGCAAATTGCTGGGGATGTTCTCGCTCAATTTCTCGGCTAGGATAAATAACAACTATCTGCCAGGGTGAAACAGGTTTATACTGTCTAAGATATAAGAAAAGTTCCGAAAATAATCGATAATATAGGTCTTCATCCTTTTGAAACTGCACTTCTACCAGATAAAAGGGCAAATTTTCTAGATTATCGAGCGGCAAAAATAAACCATCCAATCGAAAAGCTAGTTGTTTGACTTCTTGGGAAGTAAATCGATAATTGCTAACCCTAGCATCGGGTCGCTCAATTAATTCAAAGAACGAATCGGGAAAATCGAGAAACATTCGATAGAATATGCTGTCAGTTTTCATGCTGTCACAAAATTACCTGTAATTTCCGCTTAATCCGCCAACAAAAGAGAATTAACCTATGATCATCCCATCATTTCTGCAACCCGGTGCTAAAGTTTCTCTGGTGGCCACCAGTGGAGCCGTCAAGGAATTAGCCGCCCTAGAAAAAGGCGTAGAAATCTGGCGATCGAGGGGTTATCAAGTGGAATTTAGCGAGAATTGGGCCAATCGTCTCGGTTATCTCGCTGGTAGCGACGAGCAACGTCGTCAAGCTTTAGCCCAAGCATGGCAAGATGCCGATTGTCAAGCAATTCTCTGCGCTAGGGGGGGTTACGGTAGCGCTCGCCTCTTAGAAAATTGGACATGGGCAAAAACTAACCCGAAATGGTTAATCGGTTTTTCCGACGTGACGGGGATTTTATGGAGTTTAGCGAAACAGGGCATTTGTAGCGTTCACGGGGCAGTTTTAACCACCTTAGCCCAAGAAAGTCCCCAATCAATCGATCGCCTCTTTTCTCTTCTGGAAGGTCGTCCTTTAGCCCCTCTTGTCGGTCAAGGTTGGGGTGGGGGCAAAGTGCGGGGACGCTTATTACCAGCTAATTTAACCGTAGCCACCCATCTCCTCGGAACCTCGGTTCAACCCACCCTAGAGGGGGTAATTTTAGCCCTAGAGGACGTAACCGAGGCCCCCTACCGAATTGATCGAATGTTAACTCAGTGGCGAATGCTGGGCATTTTCTCCCAAATTAAAGGCATTGCCCTCGGTCGTTTTAGCCGTTGTCTGGCAGCCCCCGGTAGTGATAGTCAAACCGTAGAGGAAGTCTTAAAAGAGCGTTTGGGCGATTTGGGTATTGCGGTTATTGCTGAGTTACCTTTCGGTCATGATGGCGATAATGCCGCTTTACCGGTGGGAACAATGGTAGAACTGGACGGGGATCGGGGAATCTTAGAATTTTTCTATCCCCAATGATCCACTTTTTTGATAGTATCTTAGAGAAGTGTTAACAAATGTAACAAAAAATTAATTATAGATGAAAGTATTAGTTGTCGGTGCGACAGGAACCCTAGGGCGACAGATCGTGCGTCATGCCATCGATCAGGGACATCAAGTGCGTTGTTTGGTACGCAGTCAGAGAAAAGGGGCTTTTTTGAAGGAATGGGGCGCGGAATTAGTCGGGGGAACCCTACGGGATAAGAGTACCATTATTGCCGCTTTAGAGGGAATGGACGCGGTGATCGATGCCGCTACTGCCCGGGCGACGGACTCAGCCAGCATTAAACAGGTGGATTGGGATGGTAAAGTTAATCTGATTCAAGCGGCCAAAACCGCCGGGGTAGATCGCTTTATTTTCTTTTCGATTCTCAATGCCGAAAAATATCCCAACGTGCCTTTGATGGAGATAAAACGCTGTACCGAGAAATTTATAGCAGAATCGGGTTTAAAATATACAATTCTGCGTCCCTGTGGCTTTATGCAGGGGTTAATCGGTCAATACGCCATCCCGATGTTAGATAATCAAACGGTCTGGATCACGGGGGAAAGTACGGCGATCGCCTACATGGACACCCAAGATATCGCTAAATTCGCCGTTCGCGCCCTAGAAGTCCCCGAAACCGTCGGTCAATCCTATCCTGTGGTGGGCAGCAAAGCTTGGAAAGCTGAAGAAATTATCGAAGTTTGCGAACGCTTATCGGGTAAAGAGGGGAAAATTTGGCGTTTACCCATGGGATTACTGCGTTTTATGCGGGGAATAAGCCGTTGTTTCCAATGGACTTATAATATATCCGACCGACTAGCTTTTGCGGAAGTTCTCGCTAGTGGTCAAGCTCTTGATGCCCCCATGGCAGAAGTTTATCAAGTATTTGGCCTTGATCCGAGTCAAACAACTACTTTAGAATCCTATTTACAAGAATACTTTAGCCGCATTCTCAAGAAGCTCAAGGAAATCGACTTCGAGAAACAAAAAGCTCAGAAGAAGAAGAAAACTCCTTTCAAAAAGAAAGCGTGAACCAGCAGTAGGAAAATTTGTCAATGCCCAAAATCGGCATTATTTACAACGATATTAAGCCTATCGCTTGTAAAACAGCCCATCAGATACAAGATCAGCTACTTTCCCGAGGTTGGCAGGTGTTTATGGCTACCGGAAGCGGTGGCCTGCTAGGCCATTCTAAACCCTCTCGTCCGGTTTGTTTTACCCCGATCGATCAGTTAGTCCCCCCCCACTTCGATCAGGATTTAAGTTTTGCGATCGTGTTGGGGGGCGATGGTACAGTCCTATCGGCGGCCCGGCAGTTGGCCACCCTCAATTTGCCCCTGTTAACGGTCAATACGGGACACATGGGCTTTTTGACCGAAATTTACCTAAATCAGCTTGAACCCGCCTTAGAACTGGTTCTAGAGGGGAATTACACCATCGAAAATCGCTCGATGATCACAGTGCGACTATTTCGCGAAGATACCCTCCTCTGGGAGGCACTTTCTCTCAATGAGGTGGTCGTCCACCGCGAACCCCTCACCAGTATGTGTCATTTTGAGATTCAAATTGGTGAACACGCGCCCGTCGATATCGCTGCCGATGGGGTGATTCTCTCCACTCCTACCGGTTCTACTGCCTATGCTCTCAGCGCCGGTGGCCCGGTAATAACTCCCGATGTGCCGGTATTACAATTAGCCCCCATTTGTCCCCATTCTTTAGCTTCCAGGTCCTTGGTATTTTCTGACAAGGAAACTGTAAATATTTTCCCAGCAACTGCTAATCGGATGGTGATGGTAGTGGACGGTAATGGCGGTTCTTATATCTTGCCAGAAGATCGAATTAATGTGCAGAAATCCCCCTACAATGTTCATTTTATTCGCCTGCAATCGACGGAATTCTTCCGCATCCTCCGGGAAAAATTAGGTTGGGGTTTACCTCATATTGCTAAACCAACTTCGGTGGAATTACCTTAATCAGTTATCAGTTATCAGTTATCAGTTATCAGTTATCAGTTATCAGTTATCAGTTAAGTAGTCGGACATAAATTCTGTTGTCTATCTTAAGAAATGTAAATTGCCGCAATTCCTACTGACGACCGACTCCTTACCCCACAGTTAACTTTACTTTTATCCAACTACTTATCAGATGTGAGTTTTCAGTTGACTGATTACTGATTACTGTTTACTGATCGCTGAATTTATGCTCCCTTTTCGCACCAAAATAGCTTTTTATTTAGAGGATGTCACCACGGCGATCGGACTGACGGTAAATCTGCTTATCTTAGCATTAATTTTACTATCTTTGGGGATTTATGTGGCTCAAACCTATCCCTTATCCGCCACTTGGCAAATGTGGTTACGTCAGCTTGATTGGGGAATTTTAAGCTTATTTTCCCTAGAGTATTTAATTCGGTTTTGGTGTGCGGAATCAAAACTAGGCTTTGTTTTTAATATTTTTTCGATCCTAGATTTATTGTCAATTCTGCCCCTATTTTTTGGTTTTTTTGATATTAGATTTTTTAGAATTTTTCGCTGGTTTAGAATTTTGCGAGTGATTCGTTTTTTTGGTTCCGATCTTTCTATTTTTAGGATTAAAACTTCCGATCAGATAGTATTTACTCGCATATTACTAACTCTATTCTCGATTATTTTTGTCTATGCAGGTTTAATTTATCAGATCGAACACCCGATTAATTCCCAAGTCTATCGGACATTTTTTGATGCTTTTTACTTCGCCATTGTGACTATGACTACCGTGGGATTTGGGGATGTAACTCCCCTTTCCGATGGGGGCAAAATGGTGACAGTTTTAATGATTTTAACGGGAGTTTTGTTAATTCCCTTGCAGATTAGCGCTCTGACTAAACAACTATTAAAATCTGGCACTCAAATTGATTATCCTTGTCCAGATTGTGGTTTACCCCGTCACGATATAGATGCCAATTTTTGTAAAAACTGTGGGGCAAAACTCTTAAAAAAACCTGATTGAGACTAATTCTGGCGAAATTCAGGAGCCGGTCGTCAGGAGATTATTTTTATTTATTCTCCCCACTTCCCCGCTTCCCCACTCCCTCACTTCCCCACTTCCCCACCCCCAATCCGTCTAAATGTTAAGTTAAGTATCGAAGAGCGGCCGTTTCATCACCCAGTAGTAATATAATCACTGAGTTATCAACTTTGATCCTTGAGTATGACTGCATTCACCACAACCCCCACCCTTGCCAATTTGCCCGCCAGTGACAGCCGTAGCCGCGTCAGTGAATTTATGAAATCCCTACAGGATGAAATTTGTCAGGGATTAGAAGAAGTGGATGGACAAGCAAAATTTATCGAAGATAGTTGGCAACGGCCCGAAGGTGGCGGCGGACGTTCGCGAGTTTTGCGGGAAGGGGCAATTTTTGAACAAGCAGGGGTGAATTTTTCGGAAGTTTGGGGGAAAGAATTACCTCCTAGCATTGCCAAACAACGGCCCGAGGCTGCCGGTCATCAATTTTACGCCACGGGAACCTCGATGGTTTTGCATCCTCGCAATCCTTATATTCCCACGGTTCACCTCAATTATCGCTATTTTGAAGCCGGTCCAGTTTGGTGGTTTGGCGGCGGCGCTGATTTAACTCCCTACTATGGCTTTGAAGAAGATGCTAGTCATTTTCACCGCACTTTTAAACAGGTTTGCGACCAACATCATCCCGAATATTATCCCGTTTTTAAACGCTGGTGTGATGAATATTTTTATCTCAATCATCGTCAGGAAGCCAGAGGCATCGGCGGGATTTTCTTTGATTACCAAGACGGTTTAGACCCTCTCTATCGGGGTCCTTTTGCCGAAAGTGATGCCGCTATCTATTCAGAAAAATTATCTCCCCAACAACCCCGCAACTGGGAAGAAATTTTTAGTTTCATTAATGACTGTGGCCGAGCTTTTCTACCCGCTTACGTTCCCATTGTCCAGAAACGGCGCTCGACGGAATACGGTGACAGAGAACGTCAGTTTCAACTCTATCGTCGCGGTCGTTATGTAGAATTTAATTTAGTTTATGATCGTGGCACAATTTTTGGGTTGCAAACTAACGGTCGTACCGAATCAATTTTGATGTCTTTACCTCCTTTAGTCCGTTGGGAATACTGTTATCAACCTGCACCAAACACCCCAGAAGCAAAACTCTATGATGTCTTCCTAAAACCCCAAGATTGGGTTAATTGGCAAGGTTAAATCAGTTATCAGTTATCAGTTATCAGTTATCAGTTATCAGTTACCAGTTTACCGTTCACTGAAAATACTTCCCACACCCTTGTCAAGTAAATAAATCTAAAAATTTTGGCTAATTTTTGGACACCTCTCCATACTCGTCTGGAAACCACGGTGAAAAAGGGACAATTACTACCTAAAAATGCGTCTCTGTTAGTGGCATTGTCGGCAGGTCAGGATTCCCTTTGTTTAGGTCAATTATTGCTGGATTTGCGCTCTCGTTGGGGTTGGCAACTAGCGATCGCTCATTGTGATCACCGTTGGTCTCAGGACCGAGGATTAGTGGATCATGTGCAGAAAATCGCCGAAATTTGGCAATTACCCGTTTATATTGCCACCGCACCCCCCATGGCGGAAACGGAAGCCAAGGCCCGACAATGGCGTTATCAAGCTTTACAAACAATCGCCCAAGAACAGGGTTTTAATTATCTTCTCACGGCACACACGAGGAGCGATCGAGCGGAAACTTTTCTTTATAATCTCACGCGCGGGGCGGGTAGTGATGGACTTTCTGCCTTAACTTGGTTGACAAGTTTAACCCCAGATATTTTTTTAGTCCGTCCCCTCTTAAATGTCACTCGCGAGGAAACTTTCGCTTTTTGTCAAAGTCGAGAATTACCGATCTGGTATGATCGAGCTAATGAGAATTTACGCTATGCTCGCAATCGCATCCGTCTGGAATTATTACCCTACCTGCAAACTAATTTAAATCCCCAAATCGAAAAACATCTCGCCCAAACTGCCGAAATTTTGGAAGCAGAAAGCGATTATTTAGATAGTATTGCCCGGGATATTTTTCGTCAGGTTATCGATCTAGATCAACAAAGACTCGATCGCTCCCCTTTACAAATTCTACCTCTAGCGATACAAAGACGAGTGATTCGTTTATTTTTGGCTCAATATTTACCCTCATCCCCTAATTTTGCCGAAGTTGAGTCAGTGGTTAATCTCATTACTGGTGTTAATCGCGATGCCACTTCCTCCCTAACGGGCAAAATTCGGGTAGAAGTACAACAAAATTGGCTATATATCAGTGATCAGTGATCAGATTACAGTTTTAAGTGGACAGTGTTAGGTGAAAACTTCGCTACTTTCTTTTCACTGATTAAGTGGGTGGGTGGAATTAAATATAAGATGAACGTAGGTTGGGTTGAAGCATGAAACCCAACACCCGCTCATGTTACGCTACCGCTAACCCATCCTACAAATAATTGTGCCTCCCTACTTACTGCTTACTGTTTACTGTTCACTGAAAAACCCCATCTCCCCATTCTAGTTATCTCTAGCTAACTTTTACAGCAATTGGTTTAAGAAGAAACTATAATTAGTAATACAATTAAACTAAAAATAAAATTGGCGGGGCATAATGAGCGAAACTAAAGTAATTAATCGAGAAAATTTACTGGTCAATCTCCGGCAACAACTGCGAGCCGGACAACAGGAATTAGCCGATTGGCAAGGGGGAAAAATGGCCATTTCTGCGGTGCCGGGGGCAGGAAAATCCCACAGTTTGGCCGTAGCTGCCGCCATGGTTATTGCTCGTGAGCAACTTCATGCTAAAAAACAGTTAATTATTGTCACCTACACCCGCTCGGCTGCCGCTAGTATTAAAGCTAAAATTAAACAACGCTTGCAAGATTTACAACTTTCAGCCCAAGGTTTTAGCGTTCAAACTCTGCATGGACTGGCCCTACAATTAGCCCGTCGTTACCCGGAATTATCGGGATTAGACCTCGAATCTTCTACCTTAGTTATTCCGACTCCTAGCCACAGAATTATTAGAAACTCGGTGGAAAAATGGCTAATTGCCGACCCAATTCGTTATCAAAAGTTATTAGAAGGAGTGGAATTTGATGGGGAAGAAACCGAAAGATTACGCCGTCAATCGGTGCTGAGAACCGAAATTTTACCTAGTCTTGCCTATACGGCCATTCATGAGCTAAAAAGTTCGGGATTATCACCGCAGCAAGTCTGGGAATTAAGCCACTATAGCGACGATAATTATCAAATTCTCGCTATTGCTAGTGGTTTGTACCAACAGTATGAAATCCTGATGCGTCAGAAAAACTATATAGATTATGATGACATGATTTTAGGAGCCTTGCGGGTATTAGAGGAAGAAAAAATTCGCCGACAATGGCAAAAATCTGTCTTTGGAGTCTTTGAAGATGAGGCACAGGATTCTAGTCCTCTCCAAGAAAAACTAATTACTATTTTAGCAAAAAATAATGACGGGGAAATACCTAATTTAATTCGCGTCGGCGATCCCAATCAAGCCATTAATTCTACCTTTACCCCCGCCGATCCTGTTTACTTTAATTGGTTTTGTGAAAGTTGTCAAAACGAAGGCAATTTATCCACTATGAACCAAGCAGGTCGCAGCAATACTAAAATTATCGAAGCTGCTAATTTAGTTTTACAATGGGTTGATCGAGATTGGAAACAGGGAAAAGATAATCATAAAGTTACCGAGGCTCCTTTTCGGGTTCAAGCGATCCTTCCCGTCAGCGCCGAAGATCCCCAACCTAATCCAGTTAAGGAGGGAAAAGGATTAGAAATTTATCAACCCGATGACATTTATCAAACAGTGGAATTAATTGAAAAACGTCTAGTTAAATTACTCCAAGAAAACCCTCAACATAATGCGGCTATCCTCGTTAGAGAAAATCGACAGGGACACTTTTTTGCTCAAAAATTCGCCCATTTTTACAAAAGTTATCAAATCAGAATTTTTGAAGCTAACGAGATTGATCGCTTTTCCCAAATTCCCGCCGAAATGCTGAAACTATTGGCTTTTGTCGAACGTCCCCACTCTCCCGATTATCTCAAAGCGGCCTTAGAAGTGCTACAATTTAGGGGTTTAATTACTGCCCAAGACTTAAATCCTTTAGTTACCTATCCCGAACAATTTCTTTATCCCACTCCCCTCGATCCCGAACTGAAATCTAACGAAAAAATCGCCCGTCGTTATTGCTGCAGTTTACTAAAAGCTAGATTAGAATTACCCCATTATCAACTCCTGTCTTTTTTCGCTATGACTCTCCAATATTCAGGGTCAGAATTAGCCACATTGCAAAAATTAACCGCCCGTATTTATCAGGAAACTGCTGGTAATAGTTCTCTAAAAAATACAATCAATACTCTCAATGAAATTATCGCCTCTGAGCGCTTTGAAGGGGTGGAAGAAGATAACGACGATTGTTATACTCGTCCCGGACAACTGACGATTATTACTATGCACAAAGCCAAGGGTTTAGACTGGGATTATGTTTTTATTCCCTTTCTTCATGAAGATATTATTCCTGGCAAACCTTGGGTTCCCAATGGGGCGAAATTTTTGGGAGATTTTACCCTCGCAGAAGTAGCCCGGGCGCAAATTCGAGCAGCGGTTCATCAACGCTATTTAAACCCCGACAGCATACCAATTATTCCCCCACCTTTAAGCGCTTGGTTAGAAGCTGGACAACTTAAAAAAGCTGAAGAATACCGACTTTTGTATGTAGCGATGACGCGAGCAAAAAGACTTTTATGGATGTCGAGTGAAAAAAAAGCTCCTTTCCGTTGGAACACTTTTCGCGGAGATGAAAGTAGTCAATTACAGGATAAAAATCCCTGTCCTGTCTTTCCTGTTTTAATCAATGCTTTCCCCGATTCTTTCTGTGTTTAACTGTTGCTGCAGTGTCCGCGGATAAAGAATTAGGAAGACAAACCACCAGAGGAGTATAGGAATAGATAGGAGTAGAGTTAACCAGAGACGCTGGGTTAAAAACCAACAGCCGGCAATCAGGGCAATTCCTGTCAATAAAATCGACCAAGGTTGACACCAACGGGGTTTGTGGTCCCAAACGTTATCGGATTTCGAGTTAGACATTAGTTAAGGGGCGGTAATTTACTAACTTGATTTTATCGTACCTGACTATTCAGATAACTGCTACAATTTTGGGTAATTCTATCAATAGAGTTTCTTATCTCTAGACAAACTAAGCTAAATTTTCCGGCTCTTCGTTACCCTTTATGCTAAATCAACATACAAGATGCCAAGATAACATACTTCTAACCCAAAAATTCCGAAAGTTTCTAAAGCCATAGCCTCTCCGTTTTATTAGTTTAAGTTTATTGTTGATTCCCTCGACCACC
>NZ_JASJFB010000890.1:0-11871 GCF_030065455.1 Microcystis sp. M53602_WE12
AGTTTTTCCTAGGGGCAGGGTGTAGGGTGTGGGGTGTGGGGTGTGGGGTTTTACCGATTTTGAGGGGGTCAATTACCTAATTTTCAGGGAAAAAGTCCCTGAATTTCCCCCTGATCACTCCCATATCTGGTACTTTTTGATTGACAAAAAGTCTAAAAGTGTTATCCAGCAAGGTTTTTAGATTTATTCAGCCAGCCCTATTTAGTTTTTTCTTCTTCAATCTCCCGCTGCATTTGGGCGATTTCTTCGGGAGTCATCGCTTCCAGGCGTTTTTTAAAGACGGCATCTTCGTAATCCTTGCGCTGTTTGCCGTAGGTCATATTATCGGTGGCAACTCGAAACAGATAGGTAAAAATCCAACCGATGACACCACCTACCAACACCGCTTGACTCCAAATTCCCGCCGAAGCACTATCTAAACCGGTTTTTTGTAGGATAATGTAGAGGATGCCGCCCATAGCAAACATCCCTATACCGATCCCGATGACATCAATGCGTCTCATGGGTTTTTTTGGTGATAACTTAAGCTTTTAGGGTACGACGTTGGGGACGGAAGTTAAGGAAAGGACTTAACAACAGCATCCCAGGGAAGAAAAAGCTCATCAGAAAGTACATAAACCCTCTTTCCCAAGAAGATGCCACATACCAGCGCGTATTGAGGTAGTAGTAGATAACGGCGGGAATGACGAGCAAATACAAGACACTGAGAGATAGGTAGATCAGGGCGATGATAATGGTTTCTTGCGTCAGAATTGATTGCATAAGGATTGATTTTTATCAATGGCTGTCGGTGAACTGCAATTCACCTGCTGATCATTTTACCCCCTCTTTCCCCCTTTGCGGCGATCGAATTGGCGGACTAAAATAATTTGCTGAAAATACTCTTGCCAATTAAATTATTTGTGATATGATAAAAAATTGTCGGTTAAATAACGGGGGCGTGGCGGAATGGTAGACGCTACGGACTTAAAATCCGTTGAGCCTTATAAGCTCGTGAGAGTTCGAGTCTCTCTGCCCCCATCGATCGAAGTCTATATTTAAACTGAGTGTTGGATATTCTAGTACAAATGTCCATGCTCCTAGTAAAAACTTTTTCAGCCAGCCCTATCTAAAATATCCAATAATTCTAGGGGATGATCAATGAGATGATCAGGGTTAAATTGGGAGAGAATTTGAGGGGAATTAAAGCCCCAAGCGACTGCCACCACCTGCACTTGACTTTTTTGGGCAGCAGTAATATCTCTGGTTTCATCGCCGACATAAATCATTTCATCGGGACAGAATTTATTTTGTCGGATCAGGCGATCAATAATTTTGTGTTTGCCGAATAAAGGCGTTCCCGAATAGATAAAATCAAATAAATTTAAGAGTTGATTATTTGCTAAAAATATGGTGACGTTTTCCTTGGTATTAGAAGTTATTATTCCTAATCTATAGCCTCTTTCTTTAAGAGTGGCTAGGCAGTGATGCCAGCCATGGAAAGGTTTCAGACATTCAATTTGTTTATTTAATTCCCGTTTAACTCGATAGAGTAAAAAAGGGATTTTAACGGGGGAAACTTGGGATTGTTTAATAATTTCTTGGGAACTAAGGTTTTTTAGTCTGGCCAAATCTTCCTCGTTGATGGGTTGATAACCAAAATTTTTAGCCAAACGATTGACAATCTCCACGAAAGTATCGTGGGTATCGGCGATAGTACCATCAAAATCGAACACGACTACTTTAATTGTCATCTTGTGCGGGGTGAGGGGAATGGGCTAAATTAGCTTGGGCATTACGTCGCCACTGCTGGGGTTTAATTCGACGCAGGGCTGACGAGATGAAACGACGATCCCACTCCTCTATAGTTAGATTAGCTAATTCCTCCAACCTTGGCGAGAGGTTTTCGGGACGAGGTTGAAAATCCTCCACGTCGGTAACTTGGGCAAAACGTTGATTCCAAGGACAGACATCTTGACAGATATCGCAGCCAGCTACCCAACCTTGTAAATTCTCGGCAATTTCTGTAGGCAAAGTTACAGCACGATTTTCGATGGTATGGTATGCAATACAGCGATTAGCATCCACCACAGAGGGACTAACTATTGCTTGGGTGGGACAAGCGCTTAAACAACGGCTACAGGTGCCACAATGGGCGCTATGGGGTCGATCGGGTTCTAAAGGTAAATTAGTTAATATTTCCCCTAAAAAGACCCAACTACCGTAATTGCGGGTAATTAAGTTACCATTCTTGGCAATCCAGCCGATCCCTGCTCTTTGCGCCCAAACTTTATCCTGTACCGGTCCTGTATCCACATAGTAACGGGTTTGAATTTGCTCCCCCTGACTTTCTAACCATTGACTGAGGGCTTTTAATTTTTTACTTAATACTTTGTGATAATCCCGTCCCCAAGCATAACGGGAAATTTTGCCATGGTTTTGTTCTGGACTGTGTTGCTGGGGGGTGTAGTAGTTAAGGGCAAGACATATTAGTGATCGCACTTCTGGCCAAAGAGTTTTGATATCCTGTCGTTTCGGGTTAGTCATCCAATCCATATCAGCGTGATAACCGCGCTCTAACCAGCTTTTTAGATGGGATACCGCCGAGTCTTGACTATCCACAGAAGCAATACCGACCCCATGGAAACCTAACTCTAGCGCTTTTTCTTTGATTTGTGTTTCTGTGGGCATAGACATATCTTAAGTCAAGTATTCGTAACAATTATTTGCAATGATCAATTTATTGAGCCAAATCCCAGGCTGAACAATTAGAAACCATGATCAACGAAGAAACTGTGGTTCCCGTCCCCGCTATATCGTCCTCATACTAAATCCAGTTATTAAAAACTGATTATTTATTCTCCGTTTTGCATGAGTGCATGAGTAGAAAACGGGTTTCTCCGAGAAACCCGTTTTCTGTGCGTTACTCAACGGATTTAGTATAACCATTGACTTGCTCAATTCACACCCGTCCCTAAAATGACTTGCACTTTGCTAGTACAATTATAGTAAGAAGTAAAATAAGAAAGATTAAAACAAATAACCATGTCTCAACCGATTACCATCGAAGATATCTATAAACTTTTTGAGAAAACTAACGAAAAGTTTGAACAATCACGCCAAGAATACGATCGCCGGGCTGCTGAAGCCAAGGCTGAAGCTAAGGCCGAAGCTGATCGCCGGGCCGATGAATACGATCGCCGGGCCGCCGAAGCCAAGGCCGAAGCCGATCGCCGGGCCGCCGAAGCCAAGGACGAAGCCGATCGCTGGGCTGCCGAAGCCGATCGCCGGGCTGCTGAAGCCGATCGCCGTTTAGCCAAGCTAGAGAAAACAGTGGCCAATACCAGTCGTGCTGTGGATAGTTTAACCACTCGCTGGGGAAGATTTGTCGAGGAATTAGTCGAACCTGCTGTTATTAGCCTATTTCGTGGCAAAGGTATCGATGTTAAAGAAACCTACAGTCGTGCCAGGGTAAAACGGCAAGGAATAGCCATGGAGATTGACATTTTAGCCGTCGATGAAACCGAGGTAGTTTTAGTAGAATGTAAGTCTCGTTTATCGAAAGATGATGTCAATGAATTTTTAGAAAAATTAAGTCGATTTAAACAAGCATTTCCCCATTATAAAAACTATCAAGCTTATGGTGCAGTGGCAGGAATAGAAATAGATGAAGGAGTAGATCGTTATGCCTATAAACAAGGTTTATTTGTGATTAAACCATCGGGAGAAACAGTAGAAATAATTAATGATTCTGGTTTCGAGCCTAAATTATGGTAGGAGAAAGATGATACCCCCATCCGGCAAAGTATTGGCGGGAGGTCTAATTTTTCCAATCTAGCACTAGACTAACTTATGGATACGATGCAGAATTAATAAGTAAATGGTTTCAATTAAATTGAAGATAGATTTTGTCTTTGATCCCCCCTGCCCCCCTTGATAAGGGGGGTGCCGATAGGCGGGGGGATCTGACAATTTTTAACACCCACCTACTTATTCATATCTTGATTCAGTAACGTCTTGCATAATTAATTTTTGAGGATTCAAAAACGGCAAAAATAAGGATTAAATTGCCTAAAATCTGTGAAGAGACCATTTAATTGATTATTATTCATGCTTAATTCTCCTGACTACTGACGACCGGCTCCTAATCCCAACAACAATTTTTGATTTTTACCAGAGGTCTAGTAACGTCTTGTCCTAAAATTGCCAATAGCCAGTTTCAATGCACAAGAGCCTGATGGCTAAAAACTGGCTCCAGTTTTTGCCCAGGATAGCACAGCTTGATCGCAGTGGATCGTAAAATGGGATAATGCTAACTTTGAGAGTCAGAGAGACTATGAGTGAATTCGACTACGATTTAATTATTATCGGTGCTGGAGTTGGTGGCCACGGGGCAGCCCTACACGCAGTCAAATGTGGGCTAAAAACAGCTATTATCGAAGCCAAAGATATGGGAGGAACCTGTGTCAATCGCGGTTGTATTCCTTCTAAAGCTTTACTGGCAGCCTCGGGACGAGTGCGCGAATTAGCCGATAGTGACCATCTGAAAAGTCTAGGTATTGCCATCGCTGGCGTTAATTTTGACCGTCCGACAATTGCCGATCATGCTAACAACCTTGTCAGTAAAATTAGAGGCGATCTCACTAATAGTCTTAAACGTCTCAAGGTTGATACTATCCACGGTTGGGGAAAAATCGCCGGCCCGCAAAAAGTTAGCGTCATCGGGGATAGTGGCGAAAAAATCTACACCGCTAAGGATATTATGCTCTGTCCGGGGTCGGTTCCCTTTGTCCCACCGGGGATCGAGATCGATCATAAAACGGTTTTTACCAGCGATGAGGCCGTTAGATTAGAAACTTTACCCAAGTGGATCGCAATTATCGGTAGTGGTTATATCGGTCTAGAATTTTCGGATATATACACCGCTTTGGGTTGTGAAGTGACGATGATCGAAGCTTTAGATAGTCTCATGCCAGGATTTGACCCAGAAATCTCGAAAATCGCGGAAAGAGTTCTGATTAAACCTAGAGACATCGAGACTTATGTGGGAGTTTTGGCAAAAAGTATTAAACCGGGGAATCCTGTGGCCATTGAACTGGTGGACGCAAAAAGCAAAGAAGCGATCGAAATTTTAGAGGTAGATGCTTGTTTAGTCGCTACAGGAAGAATCCCGGCGACAAAGAATCTCGGCTTGGAATTTGTTGGGGTAGAACTGGATAAACGCGGTTTTATTGCCGTTAATGACAAAATGCAGGTAATTCAGTCCGGTGAACCGGTTCCCCATCTCTGGGCCGTGGGCGATGCTACGGGTAAAATGATGTTAGCTCACGCTGCTTCGGGTCAAGGGGTAATAGCCATTGAAAATATCTGTAATCGCCCAAAAACCATCGATTATCGCAGTATTCCCGCCGCCGCTTTTACCCACCCCGAAATTAGTTATGTGGGTTTAACGGAACCGCAAGCAGAAGCTTTGGCACAGGAAGAAGGGTATAAGGTTGCTTCTGTCAAGACCTATTTTAAGGGAAATTCCAAAGCTTTAGCGGAAGGAGAAACGGAAGGCATCGCTAAAGTCGTTTATCGTCAGGATACGGGCGAATTACTCGGTGTTCATATTATCGGTATCCACGCATCGGATTTAATTCAAGAAGCGGCCAATGCGATCGCTGAACGCAAATCTGTCCATGAACTCGCTTTCCGCATCCACACCCATCCGACTCTCTCAGAAGTCCTCGACGAAGCTTACAAACGCGCTGAAGTGGCAGCATAGAGTCAGTTATCAGTTATCAGTTATCAGTTATCAGTTATCAGTTATCAGTTATCAGCTTCTGAAGGCAAGAGGCAACAGGCACTCGTGCAAAAGACAGAATCTGGCAATTCTCCAAGTTTACGACTCCTGACTCCTGAATTCTGACTCCTTTCTCTTTTTTTACTTTTTACTTTCAAGATTATGTTTGGATTAGGTTGGCCAGAAATAGTAATTATTGCTGTGGTTGTTCTCCTGATATTTGGACCGAAAAAAATACCCGAATTTGGGGCAGCTTTGGGGAAAACTTTACGGGGATTTAAAGAAGAAATCAATCAAGATGATCAAGAAATTGAAGACAGTGATGAGAAGATGAGATAGATTTCGGCGGGTGCATCTCATTTTTGTAAATCTACTAATTTGGGATTTTTAAGGGGAAACTTTCTCCTAAAATTGGGCGTTACTTTCGGTTTTATCACTCAATCCAAGCTTTTGGGGGGTTCTACCCCCCAAACCCCCCGTTGGGGGCGTGGCGCCGCCCCCAAACCCCCCGCGCATTAGGTTAACTGTGAGATGCTTACACGCGATTGTTCATATTTTTGTACTAATTTAAGAGTCATACCAAATCCCTTTTTAATAGTGTGATTAACTCTCAAGTTATGAATTGTTTCTCCCCACACCCCACACCCCACTATCCTATACTTTTTAAACAGGATTTAGTATCACTGATAATTGATGCTTGTCGGTATTTCTGCAAATGTGGGATACACCCGATTTCGGCTGTATTAAACTGCGCTATAGCAGTTATCAGTTATTAGTTATTAGTTATTAGTTATCAGTTATCAGTATTAAATAGTAGTTTCCCACTTTCTTTGCACTGATTACTGTTTACTGTTTACTGTTCACTAAATATCTGCTTCTCCCCCCACCACCACATCGCGGATACGGAGACTGGGGCCACCGCAGCCGACGGGTAAACCACTTTGACCCCCTTTTCCGCAGCCTCCTGACTCGTCCCAGTAGAAATCATCAGCAATTGCCTCAATATTGGCTAGGGTTTTAAAGACATTACCGGAGAGAGTCACATCTTTAACGGGTTCAGCAATTTCTCCATCGCGAATCATCCAAGCTTCCCCGGCGCTAAAAGTGAACATTTCGCCGTTAGTCATGCCTCCCTGCCAATTTTGGGCATAAACTCCCGTTTTTATCCCCGAAAATAACTCTTTAACGGGAGTGGTTCCCCGTTCAATCCAAGTGTTGGTCATGCGGACAATGGGCGGATAATGATAATTGAGACAACGAGCGTTACCTGTCGGTTTTTCGCCTAATTTGCCCGCCGTTTCCCGCGAATGCAGTCTTCCCACCAAAACCCCATCTTTAATTAACTGAGTCGTGGTTGCGGGGGTTCCCTCATCGTCATAAAAATAACTGCCCCGATGACCTTCCGGATAGGCCCCGTCAAAGATTTGCAGGTTATCTGGTCCAAAACGTTTGCCCATACTCATCACTTCCAAAAGGTCGGGATTTTCGTATAACATATCTGCCTCGGAAAGGTGGCCAAAAGCCTCATGGACGAACAGACCGGTTAAAATGGGATCGATGACGACGGTGTAAGTATCGCCCTTGACAGGGGGCAAAACTAGGGCTTGTACGGCACGTTTAGCCGACCCTTGCACCTGTTCTTCTAAATTGATCAGATCCTCGAAAGCTTTTCGGGATCCGGTGGTTTCCCGGCCTGTTTGTACACTGTCCCCATCTCTAGCGGTGGCCGAAAAACGCATTTCTAAGTCTGACCATTTTTGTTCGATTAAAGTCCCGTCAGAAGTGCCTAAAAGAATATGTTGACTGCTATCGCTGTAACGGACGGAAGTGGTGGCAATACTGGCATGATGTTGACGCAGTAAGTTATTATAGCGATCGCAGAGGGCTTTTTTATCGGCTAATGGTACTAAACGGGGATCCGTTCCTGTTAAAGGCAATTCACAACTAATAATTACAGGTTCTACTGGGGCAATCAGGGTTTCTTCTTCCCCAATTAAACGGGCAGCAGCGATCGCATCTTCTAATCGTTCCTGTAAACTGGATAATTGATTAAAGCTGGCAAATCCCCAACCTCCTTTATAACAGGCGCGTACCTGACCACCGATAGCAATACCTTCGCTGAGGGTTTCCACTCGTTCGGAACGTAGTAGAATATTCGTCCCCCGCGCTTCTTCCAGACGAATTGTCAGGAAATCGACGCGGTTTTTATAACGGTTAATCAGTTCACTAATCAGGTTTTTATAATCGTTTAGAGTATCGGTCATGGGAATTAGGAATTGGGGAGAAGGGTGTGGGGTGTGATGGGGAGATGGGGTGATGGGGTGTGGGGTGTGGGGAGATGGGGAGATGGGGAGATGGGGAGATGGGGTAGTGGGGAGATGGGGAGATGGGGTAGTGGGGTAGTGGGGCATTTGGCTGAAATTTCCCTAAACCCCTATATCCCCTTTCTAACTGATAACTGATAACTGATAACTGATAACTGATAACTGAAATTAGGCGAGATAATCCTGTAAAGCTTTCACCTCTAAAGGTTGCGATTGCAGGGATTTTAAGGCCGCTACTGTCGCTTTTGCCCCGGCGATAGTGGTGATAATTGGTAACTTATAATCGAGGGCAGTACGGCGAATTTTTCGGCCATCGTTTTGGGATTCTTCACCACTGGGAGTATTGACAATAAACTGAATCCAGTCATTTTTGATCCAATCGACAACGTCGGGACGGCCTTCGTGAATCTTTAGCACTAAATCGATATTTTCGCAACCGTTTTCTAACAAAACTTTACGAGTTCCGGAAGTGGCGACGACGCGAAAACCGAGGGATTGCAGATCCTTAACCACGGGAACCATGGGGGTTTTATCGCGATCATTCATCGAGACGAAAACCGTCCCACTGGTGGCTAAAATCACGCCGGCGGCCATTTCTGCTTTAGCGAAAGCTTTGCCAAAATCGCTGTCAATCCCCATTACTTCCCCTGTAGAACGCATTTCTGGTCCTAGGAGAGTATCAGCACCGGGGAACTTCTGGAAGGGTAAAACCGCTTCTTTCACGGCAATATGACGGGGAATTGCTTCGCTGATGATACCCAATTCTGCTAGGGTTTTGCCCGACATGACGAGGGAGGCAACTTTTGCCAGAGGAACTCCCGTTGCTTTGGAAACGTAGGGAACAGTACGACTAGCGCGGGGATTCGCTTCTAAGATATAAACTGTCTCCCCCTGCACCGCATACTGGATATTCATCAAACCGATTACTTTTAAAGCTTTCGCTAGTTCCACCGTCCATTGTCGAATTGTGGTTAAAACCGAGGCACTCAGGGACGTATGGGGGATAGAACAGGCAGAATCGCCCGAATGTACGCCCGCTTGTTCGATATGTTCCATTAATCCCCCGATAACTACTGTTCCCGTCGCATCTGACAGGGCATCCACATCCACTTCGATGGCATTTTCGAGGAATTTATCGATTAAAATCGGGTGATCCGGTTCTATCTGTACCGCATACTTCATATAGCGTTCCAATTCGCTATCGGAATAGACGATTTCCATCGCCCGACCGCCTAAAACGTAGGACGGACGTACTACCACAGGATAACCGATGCGTTTAGCCACTGCTTGGGATTCTTGGAAATTGCGGGCAATACCGTTGAGGGGTTGTCGGATATCTAATTCTCGGAGGATTTGTTCAAAACGTTCCCGATCTTCGGCGGCATCGATCGAATCGGGTGAAGTTCCCCAAATTTTGGTATTTACGGGACAATTAGGCGATTCTAAATATTTTTGCAGGGGAATCGCCAGTTTTAAGGGAGTTTGCCCACCGAATTGAATAATTAAACCCTCTGGTTGTTCCGCTTCGATGATATTTAAGACATCCTCTTTAGTCAGGGGTTCAAAGTAAAGGCGATCGCTGGTATCGTAATCGGTGGAGACAGTTTCCGGGTTAGAGTTAACCATAATCGTCTCAAAACCGGCTTTGCTCAGGGAAAAAGCGGCATGACAACAACAGTAGTCAAATTCTATCCCCTGGCCGATGCGATTGGGGCCACCACCGAGGATCATCACTTTGCGTTTATCGGAGGGTAAAACTTCCGATTCTACCTGTTCGTAGGTGGAATAATAATAGGGTGTCAGAGCTTCAAATTCTGCCGCGCAGGTGTCCACCATTTTATAGACTGGAATAATACCCAAACCCTTGCGATAACTTCTTACTTCGTCCTCGCTGGTGTTGGTGGCGAAGGCGATTTGGCGATCGCTAAAACCCTGTTGTTTAATAGCGAATAAGTCCTCTTTGCCGAGACTTTTCAGGGGAGTTCGTTTGAGGAACTTCTCGGTTTCCATCAAATCGGCCAATTTATCGAGGAACCAGGGATCGATCCCGGTTAGTTCGTGGATTTCCTCCCCATTCATGCCCAATTTAAAAGCATGGTAGATACTATAAACCCGTTCGGGGTTAGGTGTCCGCAAACCAGCCCGGACTTCCGAGAGGGGGGGGAGAGTTTCGATTTTATCGCAACCAAAGCCAAAACGGCCCGTTTCTAGGGAGCGAAGTGCTTTTTGAAAGGATTCTTGGAAAGTTCGACCGATAGCCATGGCTTCCCCGACGGATTTCATCTGGGTGGTTAGAATCGGTTGGGAGCCGGGGAATTTCTCGAAGGCAAAGCGAGGAATTTTGGTGACGACGTAATCGATAGTCGGTTCAAAGGAAGCCGGGGTTTTTTTGGTGATATCGTTGGGAATTTCGTCTAAAGTGTAGCCTACTGCTAGTTTAGCGGCAAATTTAGCGATCGGGAATCCCGTGGCTTTCGATGCTAGGGCCGAAGAACGGGATACCCGGGGATTCATCTCGATCACGATTACGTCGCCGTTAGTGGGATTAACGGAGAATTGGATGTTCGATCCGCCAGTTTCTACGCCAATTTCCCGAATAATTGCCTTAGAATAGTCCCGGAGGCGTTGGTATTCTTTATCGGTTAGGGTTTGGGCGGGCGCAACCGTAATCGAGTCGCCGGTATGGACCCCCATAGCGTCAAAGTTTTCGATCGAACAGATGATCACCACGTTATCGGCTAGATCGCGCATGACCTCTAATTCGTATTCTTTCCAGCCAATTAGGGATTTTTCGACGAGAATTTGCGATGTAGGCGAACAATCTAGACCATACTGGGCCATCGGTTCAAATTCTTCTTGGTTATAGGCAATACCGCCCCCCGTTCCTCCTAAAGTGAAGGCCGGCCGGATAATGAGAGGATAGGAACCGATCTGATGGGCGATCGCTTTTGCTTCTTCTAAATTGTTGGCAATCCCCGAAGGACAGACGGGAACACCGATTTTCTCCATTGCTTTTTTGAATAGTTCCCTATCTTCGGCTTTTTCAATAGCGGGAAGTTTTGCCCCGATCAGTTCCACGTTATATTTTTCTAAAACGCCGCTTTTGGCCAAAGCTACGGCAGTATTGAGGGCAGTTTGACCGCCCATAGTCGGTAGAATCGCATCAGGACGTTCTTTGGCGATAATTTTCTCGACAATTTCCGGCAGAATTGGTTCAATGTAGGTGCGATCGGCCATTTCTGGATCGGTCATGATCGAGGCGGGGTTAGAATTGACTAAAATTACCTCATAACCTTCTTCTCGCAGGGCTTTACAGGCTTGAGTTCCCGAATAGTCGAATTCACAGGCTTGTCCGATGACAATTGGGCCAGCGCCCAAGATTAGGATTTTCTGTAAGTCATCACGGCGTGGCATAGGCTTAGGTTTGCTTGAGGATAAACCCCAATCATTGTATATGTTGTCACCCCTCTATTCCCTAAAGCTTTATTTAGGTTTAATGACCTTATTCTAGCTGTCAGCCTTGAATCAGTGATCGGTGATCAGATCTGAGCCTTGCACTAGCGACTGTTCACTATCTCCCCGCTCCCCAACACCCAACCGATCACTGGATAGGTAGGGCTTGCTGAATAAATCTAAAAACCTTGCTGGATAAGACTTTTAGACTTTTTGTCAATCCAAAAGTACCGGACCTGGGAGTGAGCGGGGGGAAAATTCAGGTACTTTTTCCCTGAAAATTAGGTAATTGACCAGATGAAAATCGGTAAAACCCTACACCCCACACCC
>NZ_JASJFB010000220.1:0-1233 GCF_030065455.1 Microcystis sp. M53602_WE12
GGTCGCCTAAAAACTGGCACTCCTGCCCGTGTGGATAAGCGTTCGGTGGATTACTCCCGTATGGAACCGCAACCGCCCGATGACGAGGTACGTTGGTTTAGTTTTGATCCAGAGGTGTGGATCGAACGGGAACAAATGAACTGTCATCTCACCCGCACCACGGCGGCAACTCATCAATTAATCAGAGATAATTTACATTTATCCCCCATTTATGGCGGTTTTATTGACTCCAAAGGGCCGCGTTATTGTCCTAGTATTGAGGACAAAATCGTCCGTTTTGCCGATAAAGAAAGTCATCAAATTTTTATTGAACCGGAAGGGCGCGATATTCCCGAACTTTATATCCAAGGCTTTTCAACGGGACTGCCGGAAAATGTTCAATTAGCAATGCTGCGGACTTTACCCGGTTTAGAAAACTGTGTAATGTTGCGTGCTGCCTATGCAGTGGAATACGATTATTTACCAGCAACTCAGTGTTATCCAACCCTGATGACGAAGAAGATTGAGGGGTTATTTTGTGCGGGACAAATTAACGGGACAACCGGTTATGAAGAAGCGGCAGCCCAGGGACTGGTGGCGGGGATTAATGCGGCCCGGTTTGCTTTAGGAAAAGAGTTAATTGTTTTTCCCCGGGAGGAAAGTTATCTAGGAACTTTGGTCGATGATTTGTGTACCAAGGATCTGCGGGAACCCTATCGAATGTTAACCAGTCGTTCCGAATATCGCTTAGTATTGCGATCGGATAATGCCGATCAAAGATTAACACCTTTAGGGCGAGAAATTGGCTTAATTGATGACCGGCGTTGGCAATTATTCCAAACTAAACAAGCTAATATTATCGCTGAAAAAGAACGCCTACACGAAACCAGAATTAAAGAACGGGATCAGGTGGCAATTGCCATCGTTAAGGATACAGAACAAAAAATCAAAGGTTCTCTCTCTTTAGCGGATTTACTGCGTCGTCCTAGCTTGCATTATCTCGATCTTGATCGTTATGGTTTAGGTAATCCCGATATAAATTTAGCCGAAAGAGAAGGGGTAGAAATTGAAATTAAATATTCCGGTTATCTGAAACGACAACAAAATCAAATTGACCAAATTAGTCGCCACAGTAACCGTCATTTATCCCCCGATATTGACTACATGAAAATCGAAACTTTGTCAATGGAATCGCGGGAAAAATTAACAAAAATTAAACCCGCCACCATCGGCCAAGCCTCGCGAATTGGCGGA
>NZ_JASJFB010000585.1:0-1216 GCF_030065455.1 Microcystis sp. M53602_WE12
AAAAATAGGCTTTTCGAGGGTAATTCTTGTTTTAATTCTCCATGTACGCAGTCTTTAAAAGCCTCTATTTCGTTCCAAGACACGATTAAGAGTGGCTTTTAGGCTAAGTATAATTACTTATCGCGTAAGTGAGATGCTCCCCTGGTATCAAATAAATCAAAGGGTGAAACCTAAGTTAACAAATAAATACAAGTGACTCCTAAACTATACAAATCACTAAGATTGATCGGCTTACCGTTGGCTTGTTCTGGTGCGATATATTCCGCTGAACCGATTACTGTACCAGTAACAGAACGGTTAAGATGTGTAACAACTTTAGACGCGCCAAAATCTACTAAAACCGCTTTCTTGTCTGAGTTACGTCTAATAATATTTTCTGGTTTAATGTCTCGGTGAACCACTCCCTGACTATGAATAAAATCTAAAACCGGCAAAATATCCGTTAATAAAGCTTTAATCTTGGCTTCATTAAATACCCCCTGGCTTCTTAATTCTTGTTCTAAATTCTGTCCTTCAATATATTCTTGTACCAAATATTGACGGTCATCATCATGATTGAGATAGGCGAAAAGTTCAGGGATTTGGGGATGTTTTCCTAACTTCTCTAATTGGATTGCTTCTTTTTCAAATAATTCTGAGGCTTTCTCAATTGTATCAGTCCCTTGAGCCGAAGGAAAAAACTGTTTAATCACACAATAAGGTCGAGAAGGCTTACTGTAATCTATCGCCTTAAAAGTGCGACCAAATCCTCCTTGACCAATTAATTGAGTTGCTTGATAACGCTCTTGTAAGAACAATTTCGAGCGGCATTTTTCACAGAATTTATTGCCATCTGGATTGGCGGAGGAACAATTAGGATTGAGACACAGACTCATGGTTTTTACTCCTTTAAGTAGTTGGGTTGACGTTAAAAAAGTAGCTGTTGGTTATGTTGGGTTTCCTGTCTTAGCTGTTGGTTATGTTGGGTTTCCTGTCTTAGCTGTTGGTTATGTTGGGTTTCGTGCCTCAACCCAACCTACGGTACTTCTTCCTACTTTACATTTTTACATGAACTAAGCCTAAAGCCTAAACTATGTTGCAGCAATTCCAAATTCAGAATGTAGCAAGGAATACAGAATACAAAACGCTTTTGCCCTGTAGCTCCCCATCCAAAATCAAGAAGAATTAACGCGAGTAACAGGGATGGCCTCATCGAGCATAAAGTCTAAAAGGTGGT
>NZ_JASJFB010000592.1:0-3505 GCF_030065455.1 Microcystis sp. M53602_WE12
CACTCCTCTAGATAAGTATTTTGACTCAGGCATCTTCCTCTTTTGAGACGTTGTGACACTTAGGGTGCGGAATGTGGGCATCAATCAAAGAAGGTCGAGTTCCAATTAATCTTAAACCCTATTAGGGATTGAAACTTTTGTTGAATTCACCATTCAATTCTCGCAATTTGTTCCAATTAATCTTAAACCCTATTAGGGATTGAAACTCGGATTTGATGGCTAAATGGAATAGCATTAAAGTGTTCCAATTAATCTTAAACCCTATTAGGGATTGAAACTTTTCCCGGCTTCCCGTCTTTTCCCGGCTTCCCGTCTTGTTCCAATTAATCTTAAACCCTATTAGGGATTGAAACAAAAATGCCTATCGAGAATTGGGGGTGCAAAGCGTTCCAATTAATCTTAAACCCTATTAGGGATTGAAACTGCATTAGTAGCTGTTGGGCTTCCTTCAAATTCCGGTTCCAATTAATCTTAAACCCTATTAGGGATTGAAACGTCACTAGGGAATTCCCCACCGAGACCAGAATTGAGTTCCAATTAATCTTAAACCCTATTAGGGATTGAAACGGCCTTCTCCTCTTTTGTGGGGAATCTTGCCGCTAATGTTCCAATTAATCTTAAACCCTATTAGGGATTGAAACGCCTCGTTCTAAATCGCTTATTGCCGCTTTACTTGTTCCAATTAATCTTAAACCCTATTAGGGATTGAAACTCTACCCCTTCGGGATGGACGGCACAGACGAAGTGTTCCAATTAATCTTAAACCCTAATGGGGATTGAAACGATCTTGACGCGATTATCTTTTCGTGTTACCATAGGCTCCAATTAATCTTAAACCCTAATAGGGATTGAAACAATGTCATGACCGAGGCTCGCTTAAGAGAATTTTTGTTCCAATTAATCTTAAACCCTACTAGGGATTGAAACTTTGGGGAGAATCCACTACTTTCCCTCGCTATTAATGTTCCAATTAATCTTAAACTCTACTAGGGATTGAAACAATATGCTTATTGTTCCTCACTCTATTGTTATTCCAATTAATGTTAATCCCTATTAGGGATTGAAACACCCTAAAGATTCAACGGCATTAGAAGCGATTATCGCGCCAATTCAGACTTGAATTGGCGTTTTTGTTCAGAATTTAAGTGATTAGGGGCTGACCTAACTAGGGCTTGCTGAATAATGGTAAAACCCTTTTAAAATAAGGCTTTTGACCTGTTAAAATCCGATGTTCATGCTGCGAAAATCGGATTGGGACCCTCAAAAACCTTGCATTATCCTTCTTGTAGTATATAAGTTGGTACGAAAAAAGAGGGCAACAAAGCCTGAAACGACCGACTACTGACGACCGACGACCGGCTACTGACTCCTAACCCCACCAACAAACTTTTTGCCGCAAACCCTATCTAAAAATCAAACTCGTCTAACCCCGGTTGTGGGGGAGGAAAGCGACTGCGAGGAGATTTTTTCGACTTTCTCAAAAAAGCGGGGATAAATGCGGCCATAAAAAATCCAATTCCCAAAGAAAAAGCCAATAAAACACCGATAGGTACTTTAATTGACTCAAATTGTAGAAACTTTAAAGAAACTGGTTGGATATTTTGAATAGCAAAAACTGCCATGGTCATAATCCAGCCGCCGACAATAGCACTAGCTAAAAAATTACTAATTGTATTCATGCTTGTCCTCGCCATGTTTGTGGGAGATTTTTTCAGGTTTTGTAGGCTAATTTCGCAGTTAGCTCCCTATTAATACCATTTTTCTTTATTCGTGGCCCTCCTATCCATTAGTCGCATCTTTCTTAACATAAAATTTGACAAAAAGAGAAAAGTGTGCAAGATTGCTCAAGGGGGTTCTATGGGGAAAATAATTTGATCAGATAGTTTCCAAGTCTGGCTGATATCATGTTACCTTCCCAGTCCTAACCAAATAGTTTTAACACTAGGTTCACCGTCGCCTTTTCTACCTAAAAAAACCCCAAGAGAAGCAATCATTCTCACCGCTGAAGGTTGAAAATAGGGTGAATTCCCAAAATCAGATGTGGCACTGGCGGCGGCTAGATTTGCCGAGGAATGTCGTACACTTGTACTAAGTTGGCTGGCCAAGTTTTCCACGATACTGATTAACCTTTTCTTTCTTCTCGTGTCCCCTAGGTCTGCATACTGCAATTCTTGGGCTGCTCATTTCTCCATTTTTTTGCTCACCTCCACCTTGATTCCTTCTTTCTTTTAAAACTATACCTATCAATCGGTTCCCCTTTTTTTAAGTTTCTTCTCTTTTTGTTAAGAAAGCTCCGACTAACTGATTACTGATCACTGAAAAATCTCTTGTCTCTTAATCAAATTCTGCTTTTAAATCCCGACGCATCAATTCATAAACGGCAACTTGGGGAGAAATTTCCCCGCGCAAAAGACGATCAACTTGGCAGGTAATCGGTACATATAAATTTTTTTCTTGGGCAATTCTCATCAAAACTTCTGTGGTATTTATTCCCTCGGCAGTTCCCTCTAACTTTGCTAAAATCTCAGGCAAAGATAAACCTAAAGCTAATTGATAACCCACTTGATAATTGCGAGATAAAGGACTATTACAGGTGGCTAATAAATCCCCTAAACCCGATAAACCGAAGAAAGTTTCTTGACAACCTCCTAGACAAGTTCCCACCCGAACTATTTCCGGTAAAGCGCGAGTTAACAGGGCAGATTTGGCATTAGTACCTAACTGTAAACCATCGCAAACCCCAGAAGCGATCGCCATGACATTTTTGAGAGTGCCACCTAACTCAGTCCCCAAGGGATCGCTATTAAGATAAACCCGAAAAGATTCCCCAGATAATAATTTTTGTAACAATATTGCTGCTTTTTGCAGATAACTTGCTACCACCGTGGCAGCGGGTAAACCTTGATTAATTTCTTTAGCTAAATTGGGACCGGAAAGAACCACAAGGGGATTAGCGGGAAAAGCTTGATTCCACAGATGAAAAGGGGTACGAGTGGTGATTGGCTCTAATCCTTTAGTAGCGGTGACGATAATTATGCGAGAATTTAATTGTAATTGCTGTAATTTTTCGATCGTTGGAACAACTCCTTTAATCGAAACTGCTGAAATAATTACCTCAGTATCTGCTATAATAGCCCCCAAATCTTCCCCAGTATGACGCGACCAAACCCTAACAGCTAAGTGATTAAGTCTAGCCAAATTAGCGAGAGTTTGTCCCCAAATTCCCCCACCTATCACCGTAATTTTCTTGGCATTTTCTAACAACTTTTATTCTCCTCCTTATTAGTGATCCCTGATCAGTGACTGGTTAGAAATGATTCGATTTGAAGGTTATGAGTCTTAAATGAAATTATTCACCGATTACTGATAAGTAGGTAGGTGTTAAAAGTTGTCAGACACCCCCCTTATCAAGGGGGGATTAAGGGGGGATCGGCACCCCCCTTATCAAGGCGGGATTAAGGGGGGATCGGCACCCCCCTTATCAAGGCGGGATTAAGGGGGGATC
>NZ_JASJFB010000309.1:0-2731 GCF_030065455.1 Microcystis sp. M53602_WE12
CTTGAGCATCGGTATAAAATTCCTTTAACCCTAGGTCAATTCCTGTTATTTGTCCCGTTGGTTTATGGTATTCTTGCCGCTCTACGTCAATCAAAAACTGACAATAATAACCATCAGCACGTCTAACAACTCTTACCCGTTTAATCTGTTGCTCTGAATAATAAACTAAGGTTTTTTGACTACACCATAAATCAAATTCTCCTGCTTTAAAGCCATCGGTGAACTTGATTTTACGTCGCTCATCAGATAGTTTGTAGCCCGTTAATTTGTATTCAACAGAACGGCTATGTTTTTTAAATCGAGGAAACCCCTTTTTCCCCGGTATCTGGGCATCGACAATTATGATAAAACCGATTAATTGATTGCCAGGCTCTATCAGCAGCCGATTGACGAGCTTGAGAGTTTAATTTCTTCACCCAAGGGGTCTCTTTATTGTTAGCTAGTACCGCACAAAGTTTTTGGAGATCATTGCGGGTTGTCCCTTGATTGGACCGCCAATAACGAACACAAGAGTTACGCACAAACTGAGAAGTTTTGATAGCTTCATCAAGCTGGTGATATTGCTCTGGTGTTCCGTTTTTTAGCTTTGCTTCTACGACTAGCATCTAACAATCCTCGACCATTGGCCAAATTAAGTATAACACAGTTTACCTACAAATGGTAGAATTAAAATCGGGCTTCGCAGTTAATATCCTGGTCGGATTTCATCCCCCGCAAAGGTTGATGTCTTGTCGAAAAATTTAGCGGGGGCATTCATCCGACATTTTAGGGAAATATGTTCTCATCCCATCTGCATTGATCCGAGTAACTTCGTGCTTTATTGGTTATTACTCTGTCAAGACTCATGATTAAACGCCAAAATCTTGCTTTTTCTCGTTATTTAACCTCAGTTACTCCCTTAACCGTCCTGTCTACCTTAGTATTTCTAGGTGCTTGTGGACAGCAACCCCAACAACAAGGAAGCCAACAACCCAGACAACAGGGACTTGAAGTCAAATTTCTCGTGGGAAGCGACCTAGCCCAATTCTGTCAGCAAGCAGCCACGAAATTGAACCAAAGCCAACCCAAACTCGCTAGCGGTGAAGCCTTTTACCTCAGTTGCGAAGCTAAAGGAAGCGGCGATGTGGTCCAAACGATTCTCTCGCTGGCCCAACAGTACCAAAATGGAACTCTCAAAGCCGATGCGCCCGAATTTCCCACCCTTTTATCCGTCGATGGCGAAATTTATCAGAGTCAACTCATCTACCAGATGAACAAGCTATTTCCCGGACAAAATTACATCCCGGAAATTACCGACTCACCCCTGATCGCCTACAGTCCGATGGTTTTCATGACAACCGCTGACCTCGCCAAGGGTTTAGAAAAAGTAGAAGATCCCTTCGTCGCCCTAGCTAAATTGGACAACTACCGCCAACTCGATCCCAAAGCCCCACCCCTCCCCATCACTTACGTCCACACCGCGCCTACCCGTTCTAATTCTGGCTTACAAACCCTGGTGGCCCAATTTGCTGCTGTAGCAGGTAAGCGCCCGGAAGATCTGACTGTAGCTGACGTAGAAAAATATCAGGGACAAATTCAACAGATCCAGAGTAAAATCACTCGCTATGGTACTTCTACCGCTTCCCTTGCCCAATCTATGGTCGCCAACGGACCCTTTTGGGCTTCGGTAGCCTCAGTTTACGAGTCTTTGGTAATTGCTGCTAACAGCCAAGCTGGTTCCAATCAAACGCGCTATCAAGCCGTCTATCCCAAGGCTACTTTCAGTTCCAATATGCGGGCAATTTTAGCCAATGCGCCTTGGATAAGTGACCGAGAAAAAGAAGCTGCTGAAAAGGTAATTGAATTCATTCTTTTGCCCGAAAACCAACAAATTGCCACAGATTTGGGACTGCGACCGGGTGTTCCAGGAGTAGCCTTGGGAAGCAAGTTTTCTGCTGAATTTGGCGTGAATCCTCAACCCACCTATGACTCTTACCGTTCGCCCCAACCAGAAGTAGTTGAAGCCATGCTTAAAAGCTGGCAAAATTATGCCAAGAAACCGTCGCAAGTAGCAGTAGTAATTGATACTTCTGGGTCGATGGAAGGGCAAAAACTGACATCAGTTAAGAATACTTTACTTAATTACGTTCAGAACCTGGGACCGAAGGAAAGAATTGCCCTAATTAGTTTCAATTCAGTTATTAACGAACCTGTGATTATAGAAGGAACTCCACAGGGGCGAGATCGCGGCATTGAATTTATTGGCCAACTGCGGTCCAGTGGTGGGACCAGACTTTATGATAGCGCCCTCTATGCCCGCAACTGGCTATCTCAAAATTTGCGGACTGATACTATTAATGCCGTGTTAATCTTAACTGATGGAGAAGATTCGGGGTCACAAATTAATCTGGATCAGTTGGAACAAGAGTTGCAAAAGAGTGGCTTTTCTTCCGATCAGCGAATTGCTTTCTTTACTATTGGTTATGGGAAAGAAGGAGAATTTAATCCCCAGGCTTTGCAAAAAATTGCCGAAGTTAACGGCGGTTACTATCGTCAAGGAGATCCAGCGACTATATCAACTGTGATGGGAGACTTGCAAGTAGAGTTTTAAGGCTCTTCGGTTTGTGTTATGCAATGGACGGGGATTATAAGGGATGTAACCCTTATATAGAAAGGCATTTAGCGATTTTTGTCAATTGTTTTTTATCTAGAGCGAACTAATCAATTAAGTCTCTTGCCAGATAAGGATTTA
>NZ_JASJFB010000811.1:0-18899 GCF_030065455.1 Microcystis sp. M53602_WE12
CCATAAATGAAGTTTTGTCGGATTAAATAATTGGCTGAGTTGTAGAGATTTTTAGACTGCCAAGATAAATTATCTATCTCAGCCCAAAATCGATGTCCTTTCTTGATAATGTGTCTTTCTGCTACTAACATCCGTTGTCTTTTAACTCAGCGTCGGGTTTTGAAGGGTTGTCTTTTTGCCTAGTCTGATAGTTTTGTCTGTACATATTACCATGGTTGACTATATCTGACTATATTTGTATTGAAACTTTACAATACCTTTGAAGAGGTTCAGGAAAATATTAAAGAAGCGATTGAACTTTACCTTGAAGTTTTGCAAGAACGCGGGGAAACCATTCCAGAACCCACAACTAAAGTCGGTGGTTGGAGTGGCTGCAGGAGGGTTCTTGCCGACTACCCAAAAACTGCTGGGGTTTCACTGACGAAGAACAAGGGCGACCTGATCAGCTACGATTGACAGGGCAATCGCACGGGTTGTCTTGCTCTTTTTTCTCACAAATTTAATTTTCGCACAGGTCTAAGTAGGGAGGCACAATTATTTGTAGGATGGGTTAGCGGTAGCGTAACATGAGCAGGCGTTGGGTTTCATGCTTCAACCCAACCTACGTTCATCTTATATTTAATTCCACCCACCCACTTAATTGGTCTATAGTAGTGATTGTGGCTGTCCTTCTAGGTTGAGCCAAAATGGGGGGGTTCTTTTTGGCGCAAAAAATGTCCTTAAAGATGATAACCATCTCCCTTGATCTTTAGGGTCAATTATTGCCAGAAATAACCAAAATAAAGTAATTTCTTGCCATCCCCTTGCATATTTTCTCGAGCGAGCGGCTTTTCAGTCCCGAAAATCCTTACAATAGGAAATGAAGATAGCCTGAAAAGTTGGAGAATATGAATTATCTCATTGCCGTGTTAGCTGATCGCATAGAAGCAGAAGAAGCTGCCGTTGCCCTCGAAAAAGCGGGAATTCCCCAATCTCAAGTGACCATTCTCGGTCGCGGCTATAAAAGTGCCGATGAGTTCGGTTTGATCGATCCCTTCCAACAGGCCAAAAAACGGGCTACTCTCATGGCTTTTTGGCTAATTCCCTTCGGTTTTGCCGGTGGCTACCTTTTTAACCTGATTACGGGATTGCATACCTTTGATTGGGCCGGAGAACCGGGCAATCATATCGTGGGCGGCATTGCCGGGGCGATTGGGGGGGCGATGGGCAGTATTTTTGTCGGTGGTGGCGTGGGTTTATCGTCCGGCAGTGGCGATGCACTTCCCTATCGCAATCGTCTCGGTGCCGGAAAATATATTATTATCGTGCAGGGTTCCGAAAACTTGAAAAATCAAGCGACTCTTATCCTCCGTCAATTTAACCCCGAAAATCTGCAAGGATACGCCCTAGAACAGTGAACGGTTATCGGGAATAAGTTATCGGTCATTTGATTTTTTCCTAAGAATTTTTGATTAATTACCAGAAAACAATGTCACCAAGAGAAGAATTACTAAAGGGTGTCGAGAATCGCGAGGAGATAGCGAAAGTTATTGATAAAGCCGAACAAGCGATCAAGACTTGGGAAATGACGGTGACAGACTTTCTTTCTCCCGCGGTTTTAGCGGAAGTAGAACGGGTTTTTCAGCGTTTAACCGATGTGTCAATGCAAAAATGGGGCGGTTATCCCCAAGCAGAAAGACAGCGCCTCGGTATTGCTAGAGTTGATCTACCTTGGACAGTAACAGATATTCCCCTATCTGCCCTTGATATTGCCGGTAATTTTCTTTTTGATACCGCTAACCACCGGGATTTTTTAGGGGCGATGTTGGGGACGGGTATCGTCCGGGAAAAAGTCGGCGATATAATCGTTTTAGGTGAGCGAGGAGCGCAGGCGATTGTAGTGCCTGAATTGGCAGATTTTTTATGTGCTAATTTACTACAAGTGCGTTCAGTTCCCGTGAAAACTAGCCCGATTCCTTTGACGGAATTAAAAGTTAGACCACCGCAAAAAAAAGAAATTAATACGGTGGAAGCTTCCTTGCGTTTAGATGCGATCGCATCGGCGGGTTTTGGCATTTCTCGCAGTAAAATGGCCGAGGCAATTAGCGCCGGGGATGTGCGAGTTAACTGGAAAGATATCAGTCAATCTAGTTATAATGTTAAAACCGGTGATTTGATTTCTTTTCGGGGAAAAGGTCGTCTAGAAGTGGGAGAGGTTACTGTGACCAAAAAAGAGCGCTATCGGGTTCATTTAACTAGATTTATTTAGTTTTTTCTGTCTCTAGAATTTGTGATTAGACAGATTAATTGCCATGGCTGAGAATTTCGCCGTAATCGTGCAACTGTGTCAAGTTAGTCCCATCGGTAAACTATTACCGGGGGCGCTTTATGTTCATCGAGAAGCATTACATCAACTGGATCCTATCCTCCAGAATTACGAACAAAAAGCAAGAATTAATCAGCATTTATCCGAGGCAACAATAATTAAATTTAGCACCGATAAACCGAAAATATCCTATCTTTTTTATCCCGATTTTGATCGGGAACCTCACCCAGCTTTAACTAAAAGTTTAGTGGTAGATATGGGGACATTAATCTTGAGTGAATGGAATTATCAAAATGCCGATAATCCGCCCATTTTACACCGAAAAGAAACTTTTGTTACTAGGGACTATCCCCTTTATCAAGAATTCGAGCATCTCACAAAAATCGAGAGTGCTTTAGGACTTTTAAACAGTTCTCATCCCATCGGTACTAAACAGGAATGGCAACGGCTTTTAAGAAAGCATCACCTTGATTTTGCAGGAGATTATTTAGTTTGTAATCTAGAGGGACAAAGGGAAAAATCAATAATAATTGATCGCCACAAAGCTGCTCTTGTTCGCAAAACCCTTTCTCGTCCGGTAAGATTAGCATTAGCGGCGGGATTATTTCTTCCTGAAACCACTTTTTTTGATTACGGTTGTGGTTATGGAGGTGATATAGAACGCATAGCCGAACAGGGTTATCAAAGTGAAGGTTGGGATCCTTATTATCGTCCCGATAGTCCTTTAATTGAATCTGATATTGTTAATTTAGGCTATGTAATTAACGTTATTGAATCCGCCGAAGAACGGCAGGAAGCTTTATTAAAAGCTTGGCAATTAACCCGTCAAGTTTTAATTGTTTCGGCACAGATCCTAATTGATGATAGCGAACGGGGTTTAATGGCCTATGAAGATGGAATTATAACCCGTCGCAATACTTTTCAAAAATACTATCAACAGGAAGAACTAAAACAGTATATTGATAGCACTTTGGGGGTTGATTCTATTCCAATAACTTTGGGAATTTATCTGGTTTTTCGAGAGGAAGAAAAAGCCGAAATTTTTCGTTTATCGAGATGTCGTTCCCGCACTGCCACTCCTAAAATTAAAACCCATCTCAAATGCTTTGAAGATTACGAAGATTTATTGACTCCCCTGATGGAATTTTACACCCAGCAGGGACGTTTACCCGTCGCGGGAGAATTATTACAAGAGGAAGAAATTAAGGCAGAATTTGGCACTTTTAGACGCGCTTTTCAAGTGATTTTACAAGTAACAGAAGCGGAAGAATGGGAGATAATTGCTGATAAAAGACGCGCCGATCTTTTACTTTATTTAGCTTTAAGTCAATTTAGCCACTGTCCGAAAGTACGGGAATTATCCCCCGCTACCCGTGCCGATTTTAAAGCTTTATTTGGCAGTTATCGCAATGCTTGCGCTTTAGCGGAAGAAGTGTTAATAAGTGCAGGAAATTTGGTAGCGATCGCTCGTACTTGTGAAAATAGTTCCTTAGGCAAACTTTCCCGTTATTCCCTAACTATTCATATTAGCGTTTTGGAAAAATTACCGATGTTATTACGCTTATATGAAGGTTGTGCTAGTCAAACTATCGGACGGTTAGAAAATGCTAACGTTGTTCGTTTATCTTTTCGTCAACCCAAAATTTCCTATCTCTATTACCCCAATTTTGATACAGAAATTCATCCGATTTTAGCTACTAGCATGGATGTATATTTAGGTTCGGCTGATTTTAGTTTTCGTGATTATCGGGATAGTCCTAATCCGCCAATTTTACACGAAAAAGAGCTTTTAGTAACGGCTGATTATCCCAACTATGATAAATTGCTTCGCTTAACTCAATTAGAAAAGGATTGGGGATTGTTAGAAGATAGAAAAGCGATCGAACGTTTACAGGGTTGGCAAAAATGTTTAGAGGAGCATTGTGCTACAATCAAAGGCTATCAGATTCTGTGGCGAAAAGATGCTGATCCCTATAAAGTTAGGATTTTACGCGCTAAAATTCAGACCAGAAGAAATCAAAATAAGTCTTCCTGAGTAATTAAGTAAAATAGACGAGGTAATTAATTTTATGATGACTACGATTCGGTTACAAGGATTAGAAGATTTCGAGTTAAAAGCTAATGATCCTGAACAAAGAATGTTTATTTCTGGGGTTAATTGGCAACAGTACGAAACCCTCTTAAAACATTTAGAAGATAGTTCCAGTTATCGCATTACTTACTTAGATGGAATGGTAGAAATTATGGCTCCTAGTCGTCGTCACGAAGTTAGCAAAAAAAATATCGGTAGATTGGTAGAAGTTTATTTAGAATATGCTGAAATTGATTTCTGGGGATTAGGTTCCACCACTTTGCGAAAACAGGAAAAAGAAGCGGGAAAAGAACCAGATGAATGTTTTTGTTTATTTATAGAAAAAGAGTTTCCTGATTTGGCGATAGAAATAATCTTAACCAGTGGCAGCCTGAAAGTTTTAGAAGTTTATCAAAGATTGGGAACTCAAGAGGTTTGGTTTTGGCAAGATAATCAGTTAAAAATCTATTCTTTACAAGAGAATGGCGAATATATTTTAATCCCTAAAAGTGCTTTATTACCGGATTTAAATTTAGAATTATTAGCCGAATACGTCAACCATCCTAATCCCCGTCTTGCTGTCAAAGAATTTCGCTTGCGTTTAACAGAAAATTCCCAGTTATCATAACTATTATCTTTCCATGAGTTCTCAAGTAAAATTTAACCTATCTATCCTAGGGATATTTGTATTTTCTCTAGGAATAAGATTCTGGAATCTCAGTCAGTTTAATACTCTTGTTTTCGATGAAGTTTATTATGCTAAATACGGCAATGAATATCTAATCGGTAAAGAATTTTTCCAGTCTCACCCACCATTAAGTCAATATTTAATTGCTATTAGTATCTGGATTGGCTCCCATTTTCCTGCCGATCCTGAAACCATTAATAATTTAACAGGTTCCCTGCGCTCAACTTTTAGTTATCGCTGGTTAAATGCTTTCACTGGTTCTTTTATTCCCCTAATTATTGGGGGAATTGCTTATCAATTAACCCAGAGAAAAACTGTATTTTTAATCACAACTTTTCTCGCTAGTTTAGACGGATTATTTCTGGTGGAATCCCGCTATGCTCTCAATAATATTTACTTAATTTTATTCGGTTTGTCTGGACAATTATTTTTTTTATTAGCACTCCAGAAAAATTCAAACCTCAATTGGCTATTATTATCGGGAGTTTGTTTCGGTTTAGCGGCAAATATCAAATGGAATGGCTTAGGATTTTTACTGGGAATATTTATTTTTATCGGTATTGCTTGGTTAATAAAATTATTTAATCAAGAGCAGTCAAAAGATCATCTTTGGACAAAGGTAACTAACCTGAGATTAGAGTACATTTTTATCGCCTTAATTGTCTTTCCCCTAGTTACCTATAGTTTGCTGTGGATACCTCATCTTCTCGTCAACCATCAATATAATTTTTCGCAAGTACATCAAGAAATTTGGTCATTTCATCAGAGAATAAAGGGCAATCAATCTGATGTCCATCCCTATTGTTCTCCCTGGTATAGTTGGTTAGTAATGGGGCGACCTGTGGCTTATTATTTTAAGAGAGTAGGTGATAAAATTTATGATGTTCACGCTATGGGAAATCCGTTTTTATGGTGGTTTTCTACCGGAGCAATTCTAGTAGTTTTTAGTCGATTATTTAACCGAAAAGAGCGAGTAATTTCCGCCTATCTTATCTGTAACTATATTGCCAATCTGCTGCCCTGGTTAAAAATTGGTCGCTGTACCTTTCTCTATCATTATATGGCTGCCTATAGCTTCACTTGGATTGCTCTAGCTTGGCTCTTAGCCGATGGTCTAGAAAGTTCCAGTCCTATTTATAAAAATTGCTCGCGCTCGCTGATAATTTTGATAATTTTTGCTTTTATCCATTGGCTACCAATTTATTTAGGCATTCCCCTGTCAGTGCGGGATTATTATCTGAGAATGATTTTTCCCAATTGGATTTAGGATGAAATTAGCGGCAAAAACTGATACAATAAAATCATGATAAAAAGCGATCGCAAGAGTTATGGGTAAACAAAGAATCTTATCTGGTGTGCAACCAACCGGCAATTTACATTTAGGCAATTATCTCGGTGCGATCCGCAATTGGGTGGAGGGACAAAAAGACTACGATAATTTCTTTTGTGTGGTCGATTTACACGCGATCACCGTTCCCCATAATCCCGCCACTCTTGCGGAGGATACTTTAGCAATTGCCGCTCTATATTTAGCCTGCGGAATTGATTTAGAATATGCGACTATCTTTGTCCAATCCCACGTTAAAGCTCATACAGAATTAACTTGGTTATTGAATTGTATCACCCCTTTAAATTGGTTAACCGATATGATTCAATTTAAAGAAAAAGCGATTAAACAGGGGGAAAATGTTGGCACGGGTTTACTCGATTATCCCGTGCTGATGGCTGCCGATATCCTACTCTACGATGCCGATAAAGTACCCGTGGGAGAAGATCAAAAACAACATTTAGAATTAACCCGCGATATAGCTGTTAGAATTAATCATCTTTTTGGGCAACCGAAACAACCAATTTTAAAACTGCCTGATCCGATGATCCGCAAGGAAGGAGCGCGGGTGATGAGTTTAACCGATGGCCGGAATAAAATGTCTAAATCCGATCCTTCCGAGATGAGTCGGATTAATATTCTCGATAGTCCCGATGTCATTGCCAAGAAAATTAAACGCTGTAAAACCGATCTAGTGAAGGGTTTAACTTTCGATGATCCAGAACGTCCCGAATGCCATAATTTATTAACTCTCTATAGCATTTTATCGGGAAAAAGTCAAGACGTGGTTGCGGGAGAATGTGCCGAGTTAGGTTGGGGACAATTTAAACCGATGTTAACAGAAGTCACCATAGAATCTCTGCAACCTATTCAGGAAAAATACACCGAAATTAGAGATGATAAAGATTATTTAGGCACAGTTTTGCGGCAAGGTCGTCTCAAAGCAGAAGCGGTGGCCAATCAAACTCTCGATCGAGTCAAAAATGCCATGGGTTATTTACCACCATTTTAGGGATAATTTTCGGGTGCATCCCCTAATTATCAATCTACTCAGTTGAGATTTTTCAAGGAAAACTCGCTGCTTTATCAGTCAATCTTTAACTCTTGGTGGGGTTCTACCTCCCCATCCAGGGTAAGGGAAGGAGAATGATTACAAAAGTTATTAAATTAAGCACAACTCCAGTGATATTTTGGTAAAATAAGGGCATAATTGAAACTATCAAAATACTTACCTGTCCTTTGAAATTATGGTTGTAGAGTCCCAGGGGAAACAAAAAAAACTATCGTCTAGGGAAGATGAGTCTCGTCCAATTGCCAGCAAGGAACAAAACTCTTATCTAGCAGAGGGAATTGTTGATCATCAATCAACTCAGATTGCTCCTTCCTCCTTACTACAGCCATTTTCTCCAGAGTTAGAAAAAGATAGAGCCAACAAATTTAATTCTCTTAAAGAAATTCTGGTTAGTCATCTTGGTCAACCTTTTTACTCGGACAACGGCTTTATTCTTTATCAAGGAGATGCCACAGACTTTTTGTATAAACTATCTCATAGTGACATAAAAATTGACCTCACTGTTACATCACCACCTTATAATATTGGCAAAGAATATGAACGAGTTCTTTCAATCAATGACTATGTTGATTGGTGTGCTAATTGGCTGCGGCAAATTTATCAGATTACTCAAGATAACGGTGCTTTGTGGCTAAATGTTGGTTATTTAGAAGTACCAGAAAAGGGATTATGTGTTCCGATTCCCTATCTTATTTGGGATAAGTCTCCCTTTTATCTTTTACAAGAAATTGTCTGGAAATATGGGGCAGGTGTTTCTACAAAAAATCGTCTTAGTCCTCGCAATGAAAAATGGCTTTTTTATCTCAAAAATTGCCAAGAATATACTTTTAACTTAGATAATATTCGTGACCCTAACGTTAAGTATCCCAATCAAAAGAAGAATGGTAAATATCGTTGTAATCCCCTCGGCAAAAATCCTTCTGATGTGTGGGAAGTTCCTAAAGTCACTACAGGAGAAAAGCGCAGTTCTAAGGAAAGAACCGGACATCCCGCACAATTTCCTTTAGCAATTGTCGAGAGAATTATACAAGCTTCATCTAATCCGGTAGAAATAATTCTTGATCCCTTTGCTGGTTCTTGTTCCACGGGAATAGCGGCCTTGGGATTAGGAAGAATTTTTGTGGGTTTTGAAATTCGACCAGACTATTGCGAGATAGCTGCCGAGAGATTTAAAAGATTTAAAAAAGAAAGAAGCAATACTTATATTCAAGGCTCGTTATTCTAGATTTTTCGATACAATTGGAGCAATTTATAATTTTCTACGTCAGAGGAAAGACGCGATTGTTGACCTGTAGCTGCCTTTTGCCCAATCCAATCCCCAGAATCAATCCAACCGAAACGAATTAGTTTAATCTGAGGATTAGTAGTATTAGAAAACTTCTCAAAGTTAACTGCTAAATAGTATCCAGACTTACCTTTTTTGCTGTTATTAGAATTTTGAGCATAGCTTCTATTGCCATATATATGTCTAGGATCAGAGGAGGTTTTGACTTCAATTGAAAAAAAGTCATCAGGTATATAGACAATATCTTTATCAGATATACTGATATCTCCTCTCCAGAAATCGGGATATTTTGCTTTTAGTTCTAAAGGAATTAATTCATGAAGTAGAAAACCCATAATTTGAGGTTTAGGGAAGATATCCCTACCAATTCTAAAACCTTTTGTACCTAACTGAGAATTAAAAATTGATTGCCAAGATGTTAAAACAACATCAACAATTGCATCGGTAGATAGGGGATGTCTTTCCACAAGTCGTTGGGTGATAGATAACCAATTACTAGGAGAGACATCTGCATAGGGAGAATTCATCTATAGTTTTTTTCCGGCGTTATTAGATACAGTAACTAATATTAACGCAACCACCTCCCCCTATCCCAACACCTAATACTAAATTCTGTTTAAAAGGTATAGGAGAGTGGGGAACGCTGGATCAGGGAGCAGGGAAAAACAATCCATAACTTGGGAGTTAATCATAGTATTAAAAACGGATTTGGTATGATTAGCCTTTTTTAAGTTGTTTTCGCAGTTTCAAGGATTGAAACTGCGATCGCCAATAAAAGTAGCAGAGTCCGGCAGTTACCCCCAGACTAAGAATTGTTATCCCCGTGAGAATTTCCCACATCCCCGACTCGGTTACTAATATGTTGTAGTATTGTAATAAGAGGATTTTTTTCCTGAAAAATTGTCATATTTGAGGTTTTGATTATGCCTTATACAAATGAAGAAGGTGGACGCTTAAATAATTTCGCCGCCGAACCGAAAGTTTATCAAGCGGCTCCCCCGACTAAATCGCAACAACGTAATTATCTTGTCTGGGGCGTTGCTGCGATCACACTTGTGGGTGGACTGTTAGCCGTCGCTTTTTACGCATCTCAAGCTGGCTAAAATTTAGTCCCTCGTAGTTGCGATTTAGCCCCTTTCACTCCTATTTAGAGCTAAAATCACAACTACTCCCTATTTTAGGGCTTTTGACCCTGAATTAATGCCACTGCTGACTGAGACTTAGCCGCAGTCCCCTGTTTACCCTGGGATAACGCTAGACGGGCTGCTGCCTCTAAATCAGCGATCGCTTTTTCCCTGTTTCCCAATTTATAATGGGTTAAACCCCGATTGTGGTACGCTTCGGCAAAATTAGCATTGATTTTCAGACTCTCATTGTAGTCCCTTAAAGCCATTTCCTGCTGTCCGGCTCGGTTATAGGCCAAGGCGCGATTATAGAAAATGCGATCCTGTCCTCTAGTTCCCTGTAAACTCAAAGCTTTTGTGTAATCCTCGATCGCTTCTAGGTGTCTTCCCAAGTCATCCTTAGCATTACCGCGATAAATAAAGAAATCAGCAAAATTTCCGTTTAAAGCGATCGCTTTTGTGCAATCTTCCACGGCTGCCTCGTATTTTTTCGTCAGATAATGCACATAACAACGATTACCGAGAGCATTAACATAATTGGGGTTGATTGTCAAGGCCTGGGTATAATCTGCGATCGCTCGCTCGTACTGGCCGAGAACTAATTCCGCATAGCCGCGATTATAGTAAGCATCGGCATCCTTCGGCTCTAATTGTAGAGCTTGAGTAAAATCCGCAATCGCCCCTGAGTAATCCCCTGCGGTTAAACGATCCACACCCCGATTATAAAATTCTACAGCCTTCACGGGGTTAGCGGTAGTTTGAGAGACTAGGGGAGAGATAGTCAGTAAAAAAGTCGCTATAGCCATAATAATTGTCAATTTTTTCTTAATTTTCATAATCCCTTCACCTAAACAATTCAAGGTAAAATTAAACAGCCCTACTCACAGGTCAAAATATCATGATTAAATCTCTTTTGGCGACTTTCCTCCTAATTACCACCCTCCTCTTAACCGGTTGTGCAACTCCCATCGCTGGACTGCAAGGATACACCAGTGACAGCCAAGGCTATCAATTTTTATATCCTAAGGGTTGGACGCAGGTGGATGTGAAAAAAGTTGCAGGAGTAGATGTGGTTTTTCATGACCTGATCGAAACTAGCGAAAATTTAAGCGTTATTATTAACCCCGTCCCCGACAATAAAACCTTAACAGATTTAGGTACTCCCTCGGAAGTGGGCTATCGTCTCCTGAAAAATAACAGTCTTAACCCCAATCTCGATAAGGAAGTAGAATTAATTCGCTCAGAATCCCATCAAATCGACGGTCAAGATTATTATATCCTCGAATATCAAGTTAAATTAGCCAACGGTCAAGAACGTCATAATCTGGCCAGCGTCACGGTTAATAATCATAAACTCTATTCTTTTAATCTTTCCACTTCCCAAAAACGTTGGACGCAAATTCAAGAACTCTTTGAAACTATCGTTGATTCTTTCTCGGTTAGTTAAATGTCAGAGGATAGGAAATTTTCAGTAAAATGTAGGGTGCGTTAGACGGCAAAAATTCCTGTTTTGACTTAAAGGTAAAAATCCGTCGTAACGCACCACTGGCAATAGGCAATAGTAAAATGTAGTAAAATGTAGTGGACTGTTTCAACTAAAATAGGGCAATAGATTTTGGCTTAAAGTCTTAGATTATAGAATTTATAGCATTTTTCTAATACACCAAATTAGCTGAAACAGTCCAGTAGGGTGCGTTAGACGGCAAAAATTCCTGTTTTGACTTAAAGGTAAAAATCCGTCGTAACGCACCACCTATCATCAACTAGGTAGCCGGTTACAATTAAAGATAACATACAAAGAACCAGAAGCCTGTCCCACTATCTAACAATTAATTGAGATTACTTACTGAATGAGTAATCAGTAATCAGTGGGGAACTGATAACTGATAACTGATAACTGATAACCGGTAACTGATAACTGATAACTGATAACTGAATATGAGTAACTCGGAAGAAAATAGACTAGATAGACTCGAATCTCTTGCTGAAAATACCCTAACAGAACTACGGGAGATTAAATCAGGACTACAGGAGATTAGATTAGGATTACAGGAGATTAAATTAGGACTACAGGAAACCAATCAGGGATTAAAAGAAACTAGAGCGATCGCTAATTCTAACGCCAAATCGATCGAAGCGTTAACTAATAGTCTTGCTGAGTCTAAAAAAGAATGGGAAAAAGACAGACGGGGACTTTATCAACTGCTAGGACAATTAACTCGATCGAGGTCGGATTTTTATGAGGTTCAGTCGGATTTTTACAATCGATTTGACAAGGAAGAAAGACAATCCCGCATGGTTGAGATTTTAGATCGTTATTTTCCCCCCTAAAATCCTGCCAATTCCTAGCAGAAATAGCTAAAAATCTGATAACTGATGGTGGGTTACGGCAAATAGATAAATTGATAATTAAGTCTAATAATTTGCCATTGCCTAACCCACCCTACCTAACTTTTATCCTTTTGACTTTTTACTTTAAAAATTATGTCCATTCCCTTGATTCTTGCTTCCGCTTCTCCTGCGCGCAAAAAACTATTACAAATGGTGGGAATCGATCCGATTGTGCGGGTGAGTAACTTTGATGAATCGACAATTAATGCTGATGATACTCTCCATCTTGTCCAAACTTTAGCCCAATGTAAAGCGCAAACGATCGCCCCTAAATTTGATACAGGATTGATTCTTGGTTGCGATTCCGTCTTAGAAGTAGCGGGGGAAGTCTATGGCAAACCCAAGGATAAATCAGAAGCGATTGATCGTTGGCAAAAAATGCGCGGTCTGGTGGGTACACTCTATACAGGTCATGCTTTAATCGATCGAGTTAATCATCAAACTTTGACTCGTTGTGGGATCACTAAAGTTCACTTTGCCAATATCAGCGATGAAACAATTATTGCCTACGTTGACACCGAAGAACCCCTCAAATGTGCCGGCTGTTTTGCCCTAGAAGGAAAGGGGGGTCTATTCGTGGAAAGATTAGAGGGATGTCACAGTAATGTTATCGGTTTAAGTTTGCCCCTATTTAGGCAGATGTTAACGGATTTTGGCTACCAAATCACTGACTTTTGGTGATCTTTTTGCCGATGATTTCCCCAAATTTATTGACAAAAAGACTTGACAAATTCTCAGATTTGCGTTAACCTTTTATTATAATGGGAATCCGTGTCGCCCTGCGAACCCCTCTTTTTTCTATCGGATAGCCCCAAAATTTTTAACCCTTTCCTTTTCACTTTTTCCCGAAAAAACTATGTCTTGCTTGCGCGTGGGAATTGCCGGTCCGGTGGGTTCAGGAAAAACAGCCCTGCTCGATGCCCTGTGTAAAAATTTGCGGGATCAATATCCGATCGCCGTAGTCACCAATGACATTTATACTCAAGAAGATGCCCAATTTTTAGTGCGATCGCAAGCTTTAGACCCGGAAAGAATTTTAGGAGTAGAAACGGGAGGATGTCCCCATACAGCTATTCGCGAAGATGCCTCAATTAACTTAGTTGCCATTGAACAGTTAGAGAGAAAATTTGCTAACTTAAAGTTAATTTTTCTGGAAAGTGGTGGCGACAATTTAGCGGCAACCTTTAGCCCCGAATTAGTAGATTTAACCATCTATGTGATTGACGTGGCAGCCGGAGATAAAATTCCTCGCAAGGGGGGACCGGGTATCACCAAATCGGATTTATTGGTAATTAATAAAATAGATTTAGCCCCGATGGTGGGGGCAGATTTAGGAGTGATGGATAGAGATGCCAAAAAGATGCGCGGAGATAAACCCTTTATCTTCACCAACTTAAAAACACGGGAAGGATTAGAGCGAGTGATTGCCTTTATCGAAAAGAATTTATAATAACTATTGCTAGGAATAAAAAAGAGAGCGCCAGAAAAATTTAGGTAAAGCTAACATTCTTTTCCAGCGCCAAGGTTCCTGATAGAGTCGATACAACCACTCTAAATTATTGTCACAGAAAAAGCGAGGGGCGCGGATTTTTGTCCCGGACCAGATATCAAAACTACCCCCCACACCTACCCAGATAGCTTGGGGACAGAGATATCGATGTTCCCTAATCCAATATTCCTGTCGGGGTACTCCCAACCCAACTAAAATTAACCGCGGTTGTTGATCTTTTAATACCTCAATCCAATCGGACATTTCCTCGGAGGATAGATAACCATGGTTAGCCAGAATACGGATATTAGGTATCTTTTTTTGCCAATTACTTGCCGCTTTTTCCGTAATCCCCGGTTGACCACCAAAAAAAGCAATAGGAAAACTCTCTCCCTGCATTCCTAACTCAGTAATTAAGGATTCTGATAATTCAATACCGGGGCAGCGGGTTTGTTTTCTGCCCCTTAATTTTAAGTAAATAACAATCCCCGCGCCGTCGGGAATAACTAAATCTGCTTCCCGAATAACTTGGGCAACTTTAGCATCATTTTCCCCTAACATTGCCATTTCTGCATTGAGAGTGACAACGTGGGAACCAAAACCTTGATAGGCGCGATCTATTAACCAACGACTGTAGTTATCGAGAAGATGAACCGGTAAACCAAGAACCGAATATTTGGGGGGAGTTTCTAACATAAGTAGGTAGGTGTTAAAAGTTGTCAGACACCCCCCTTATCAAGGGGGGATTAAGGGGGGATCGGCACCCCCCTTATTAAGGGGGGCAGGGGGGATCAGAGGCAAAATCTATCTTCAATTTAATTATAAATACTTACTTATAAGTCATCTTGATTTAGTTGTCATTTTATCGAGAAATTGGCACAAAATCTACCCCAAAACTAGAACGAGAACCGGGTTTAACTACCACTAATTGCACGGATTGATTGCGATCGCCAGACGGTAAAAATCGCACTGGATTAGTCGCCCCGGAAACAGAAAAATCACTGCTTCTTAACGCCTGTTGAACTCCCTCTCGGCTAGATTCTGCCTTAATGCCAGCGATTAAAGCCTGGGTAGCGTCATAGGCGGTAGCAGTGCGCCAATTTACGTCTCCTTGCCACAATTGGCGGGAATTATTCACAAAAGGACTGTTCGGATTAGCCCCTAAATGCCAAGCGATAGCGACAACCATGCCCAAGGCATTTTTTCCGCCTACATCCAGAGTTTTGGGGCTATAAACGTCATCACCCGCCACAATCGGTAATTTTTGACCATTGATTTGAACCACCTGCAAAGCCTTATCTAGGGTACCACTATCCCCAAGAAGGGCGATTAGATTTGCTCCCTCCTGTTGAGCTTGTTGGAGGCTTTTAGAAGGGGTAAAAGTGAGGGAAGATAGATCAAATTCACTCACCACTTGACCTCCTCCTAATCCTAAAGCGGTGATAAATTCAGATTTTAGGGATTGACTATAATTACTTTGGGAGTTAAAAAATACCACTGCCTTGACGTTAGGAATTTTTTGCAAGCTAGATTCGGCTAATGCCCGTGCCGCCACAAAATCACTGGGAACAGAACGAAAGATATAGTCACCAAAATTGGAGAGTTTAACTGAGGTACTGATGGGGGAAATCATTACTAATCCCGCTTTTTGATAGATAGCGGCTGCGGCTAAAGAGGTGTCACTGCTAGTGTGTCCTACTACTCCTAAAATGCTGTTATCAGCCGTTAATTTTTGGGCAATTTGAGCGGCAATTTCGGGATGATCAGCATCATCAGCAATGAGAACTTTTAAAGGAGTGCCATTAATTCCTCCAGTTTGATTGATTTGATTTTGAGATTGGGCAACTCCTCGTAAAACTTCTAGGGCGGTGTTGACATTGCTCCCAATTGGCACGGAAACGGCGATAGTATAGGACTTAGCTTGACCAATACGGGCGTTATTTAAGTAGATGAGAGCTTCCGGATCATTTTGATTAGCTCGCAGGGATTTTTCTAGGAGGTAAACTGCTTGCTGAAAGTCTCCTTTCCCGATTGCCTGTATGGCAGCTTGTTTGTCCGAAGAAGCCCCTTCAACTATTAATAAGTTTTCCCCTTGACTAAATTTTGCTTGTGCCGATACCGATTTTTGCTCCGGTGATATTTTCTCGATTTCAGAAATATTGTTTGGGTTATTTTTTCCTTGAAAACGATTGTATAACCACCAACTACCTGCCCCAAAAAATATTAGGGTAATCACCAAGGCTAAAAGCAGGGTAACGGTCTCATTTTTCTTGCTCATGGGCTGATCAACTAAGATTAAATTAATGGTTTAATCGAGATTTATAGTTAATAAAAGTACCAATTCAAGTCTGAATGGCAACAAGATACGATCTACCTTGATAGAATACCTCATGTGGGGTCTGATAGTCAAGACATTGTTTAAATGTGTCTTAGCTTATTAGCCATACTTTACCTTTTTGTTTGGGATTGTTCTAAATGTTTTACCAAAACATTTGAGGATAAAGGACCGTGTAAATGACTCCAGGGTAAAACCTGTTCTAAACGCCATTGCTGATGAACGTAATAATCTAGAGGGGGAATTTGTCCTTTTAGTTCCTTAAAAGCCCGTTTATAACTGCCTAAAGAATCACCGTAGCCACGGGTTAATTCTAACAGGGAAGTCAAGCGGCGATCGCCTCTAGATAATAGGGCTTGAATCACTGACCAATTATAACTCTCTGGTCGAAATTCTATACCCTGTTTACCTAATTGTTTCTCTAGATATTTTAATCTTTTTTCGGCCATTTTATTAACGCCAAACCACTGAAAAGGAGTATGGGATTTAGGCACAAAGGTGCTGCAACCGAAAGAGATTCGCAGTCCAGAGGCGGCTTTTTTTAAGGCTATTAACATTTCCACAGTTGCCGCAATATCTTCGGTTTCTTCTCCCGGTATTCCCACCATACCATAGAGTTTTATCCCTTTTAAACCGCCCGCTTTAGCATTAATAGCAGCTTGGATAATTTCATCATTGGCTAACTTTTTGTTGATAATTTCCCGCAAGCGATCGGAACCACTTTCTACGGCAATAGTAATTGATTTGGTGTCTCTTTGGGATAAAATTCTGGCTAATTTTTCCGTGACAGTATTAGTTCTAACTGAGGCGATCGAGAGTCTAACTCCCTCAAATTTTGGTTGAAAAAGATAATCAAGTAAGGTTTCAAATTCGGGATGTTGGCTGACAGAAGCACCTAATAAACCAAGGCGATCTGTCACTTTTAAACCTTTTTCAATGGCAGGGATTAAAGATTCTAAACTAGCGGTACGAAAGGGTAAAGTTAGATAACTAGCTAAACAAAAACGGCACATTTCTGGGCAACTTCGCACCACCTCTACCATATAAATATTCTCCCATGCCGCTTGTTTTGTTACCACCGTAGAAGCCGAAAGGGTATTACTGCGATAGGTTTGTTTACTAACAAAGGTAGGAACATTATTATCTATGGGTAGAATTGCCGTAATTTCACCTTCTGGACTGTCATAATTAACGGTATATAAACTAGGAACATACACCCCCGGAACCTGGGCTAAATGACGGAGTTTTATCGGGCGATCAGCGTTTCTCACCTCTTGATAGGCATTAATAAAATCAGCAATTAAATTTTCACCATCTCCCAATAAAATTACATCAAAAAAAGCGGCAAAAGGTTCGGGATTAGCAGTTAAAACTGGTCCACCTCCGAAAATTATCGCTTGCTGATCTTGCCGTTGATGACTGTGACAGGGAATTTCTAAAGATTCCAACAGCGAGAGGATATTAACATAGTCTAATTCCCAGGAAAAGGAAAAGCCAACTAATTCGGGATAACGGGGGAAAGATTCTTGAAAATCCGTAAATAAACGACTAACTTGTATATCCGATCGCAGGGCTAAAGTTGCCCAAACAATTTGATAACCTAAACTGGTTATACCCACAGAATACTGATTAGGAAAGGCAAAAATAGTTCTAAGGGCATCACTGTGGGGTATTGCGGGAGTAAAGAGTAGTTTTTCGTCTTGTAAGATGGTCATTTCAGTTATCAGTTATCAGTTATCAGTTATCAGTTATCAGTTATCAGTTATCAGTTATCAGTGACTACCAGCAGTCTTCAGTAGCTTTTAATTTTCATTCTCTTGAAAGGGGAGGCTTGTTACCTCTTGTTTTTGGTCATATAAGTAGGTGGGTGGAATTAAATATAAGATGAACGTAGGTTGGGTTGAAGAATGAAACCCAACGCCCGATTATGTTACGCTACTGCTAACCCATCCTACAAATAATTGTGCCTCCCTACTTATAAGTTTAATTTAATCCGGAGGTGAAGGAGGGGAAAATATCTCAATATACAGTTCTAGGATCATATCTCAGGTTATGATCCTAGGGAGTCGGGGGTCAAGAACAAATTTAAGTTATACTTCCTCCCTAGGGATAGCTATTGTATTTACAGGAGATTTTCTCTTATATCCTAGCAATTTTCACAGCTTAACTAGGTGTCGATTTTATTCCTGAGCGCTGCTTTCAAGCAAATCTTGATCTCCTTCACCCCAACCAGAACGAAATCTATGAATAACCCAGAAGAATACGTTATGATCATGGCGAAAATCCTAGATTTAGCCATTCCCGATCGCTATTTAAATTCTGTGGTTGAAAACTGGCAACGCTTGCAAGAAATCGCCAGTTTAGTGACAGAATTTCCCTTAGAGGATGACGGGGAAAGCGCCCTCAGCTTTGAACCATGACTATTTCTGTGTGCAATTTAGCTCGATCAATCCAAAATCGTCAAACTAGCGCCTTAGAAGTTATTAATCGGACTTTAGCGGAGATAGAGGCGAAAAATCGCCATTTAAATTGCTTTACCGACATTTTACACCCTAGAGCGCTCGCTCAAGCCCAAAAAATCGATCTAGCGATCGCTGATGGGGAACCCGTCGGTGTCTTAGCAGGAGTCCCCTTCGCCGTCAAAAATCTCTTTGATATCGAGGGTATTGTCACCGCTCAACTAAACTTACTCAAACTTACTTAAAAGCCTGAAAGCTTAGTCATTCGTAGTGGGTCAAGCACTACAGGATTAAACGGCAAACCCTTTATTCCCTGGTCAATGACATCAGGAATTACTTTTCTAATGATGTTA